>JAJXXM010000286.1 GCA_021781095.1 bacterium | reverse complement strand
GGGAGCGGTCATGGTGTGGGTGCCTCCAGCGGTGCGGAGTACGTTGTTGCCATGCGTCGGGCGACGATGACGAGCGCGAGCATGACGGGGACTTCGACGAGCGGGCCGATGACGGCGGCGAACGCCTCGCCCGAGGTAATGCCGAAGACGGCGATGCAGACCGCGATGGCGAGTTCGAAATTATTGCTCGCGGCCGTGAGCGAGAGCGCGGTGCTCGCGCCGTAGGTCGCTCCCATCCTTTTGCCCATCGCAAACGAGATGAAAAACATCGCGACGAAATAGATGACCAACGGAACCGCGATCTGCAAGACGTCGAGCGGGCGTTCGACGATACGGTGCCCTTGCAGCGCGAACATCGCGACGATCGTCACGAGCAGGGCGACGAGCGTGAGCGGAGCGACGCGCGGCACGAAGCCTTCGTCGTATCGGCGCGCTCCGATGCGCGGGCGAAGCAGCGCGCGCGTGATCGCGCCCGCCGCAAACGGAAGGCCGAGGTAGAGCGCGACGCTCTCGGCGACCTGCGCCATGGAGAGATGCACGGCGAGCGAGGGCATGCCGATGAGCGGCGGCAGCACCGTAACGAAGAGCCACGCGTAGGCGGCGTAGCCGAAAATTTGAAAGAGCGAGTTGAATGCAACGAGCGCGGCGGCGTACTCGCGGTCGCCGTCGGCGAGATCGTTCCACACGATCACCATCGCGATGCAGCGCGCGAGCCCGACCATGACGAGCCCGGCAAAAAACGCGGGCTTGTTGTGGAGAAAGAGTGCGGCGAGCGCGAACATCAAAACCGGCGCGATCGCCCAGTTTTGAACGAGCGAGAGCGCGAAGAGGCGCAGATTTTTGAAGACGGCGGGGAGCGATTCGTAGCGAACGCGCGCGAACGGCGGATACATCATCGCGACCAGCCCGATGGGAACGACGAGCGCCGGAAGATGCAGGCCGAACGCGCCGAGCGCGACGCCGAGCGCCATCGCCGCCAGAATCCAGAGCGTGAGGTAGCGATCGAGAAAGGCGAGCCGTTTCACGCGCGTACCGCCACGGGCAGCGTGCGTTCGAGGGCACCTTCGATGCGTGCGCGCGCTCCGGGCGCGAGCCGATAGAAGCCCCACGTTCCCCGCCGCTCGCCGACGACGAGCCCCGCATCCTTGAGAATCTTGAGGTGGTGCGAGACGGTCGACTGGTTCAGCGCGAGCCCGGCGGTGAAATCGCAGACGCAGAGCTCGTCGGCGGCGCGGGCGAGCGTGGCGAGGATGCGCAGGCGCGCCGGATCGGCGAGGGCGTGGAAGAGCGCGCTCTCCTCGTGCAGGTCGCCCGCGTAGAGCGGGCTCTCCGGAGCGCAGCGTTGCATCGACATCGATCGATTCTAGACGTTGCATCGATGGCTGTCAATGCAGGGCCGGCAGATACCTGTCACCCCGAGTAGGGCGCTGAAAGCGCTCGTATCGAGGGGCCCCTCGTCGGCTCGTTTAGGGCTCCCCGTATTCGGGTATAGTCCTGGAACGACGTACGTGTACGCACCGACGTTCGCATAAGGAAGGCTTTACATGAAAAAATATCTTTTCCACATATTCGCAACGCTCGCGCTGGCGATCTCCGCCATCGCCATTCCGTCGGTCGCATCGGCAAGAACGTCGACGTTCTACGGCATCACGTTGCACGTTTCAACCACGAACATCAAGGTGCGCAATCCCCACACCGGGCAAGTGCTGAGTTTTGAGATTCTGCCAAAGTTCGATCGCATCTTCTCCGATAACGGCAAGACGACGTATCAAATGAAGGCTGTGAAACCGGGACGCTACGTCGGAATCATCTACGATCAGAGCATGCTCGGGATGCGTCACGCCGACGCCATCTATCTGTTAAACAACGAAAACGAGCGCATCGGTAAGCAGTAGCCGACGCAAGCATTGTCACGCCGAGTAGCTGCCCGCAGGCAGCGTATCGAGGCGACCGCGTACGGCCCTCGATACGCCGCCTTCGGCGGCTACTCGGGCTGACAACGAACGAACTCGGGCTGACAACGAGGGAACTCGGGCGGACATAGGGGCGTTGCGGCGCAACGCGCGAATAGCGCTCCCATGCATCGCAGGCTCGCACTCCTCGCCACGATCCTCGCGTTCGCGCTGCCTTTCGGCGGCGCGATTTCCGCGCGCGGCTACCATCGCTACGAGCGCTTCAAACCGATCCGCTGCGGCACCGAGCTCTGGGCGATGAAAACGCTGCGCGATCGCGATGCAACACACATCAATTTCGTGCCGCACGCAACCAGCATTGCGTGGCTCGCGGCACAACGCGCGCCGAGCGATCCCGATCTCGTCGCCCATCGCTTGGCGCCGGTGGAAACGACGGTGTGGCGCGTACGCGCGCAGCTCGTCGGCTATCGCATCGAAGCCGACGGCGACTACCACTTGGTGTTGCGCGATCCGCGCAACGGCGCGACGATGATCGGCGAGATTCCGCTTCCGCGTTGCGTGGCCGCGCGCGGCGCGCAGTACGCCGCGCTACGCGCGCAAATCGATCGCATCGGTCACCACCCCGCGACGCGCTTTTGGTGGTGGCTCGATTACCACGGCGCGACGCCGCCGACCATAACGGTCGCCGGCGTCGGCTTTTTCGATCGTATCCACCAGCAAGACGGCGTCGCGCGCAACGGCGTCGAGTTGCACCCGGTGCTCGGCGTCGGCCCGTAGCCGCCGCCGAACGCGGTGTGATCGCGGAGGTTAGAGCCCCAGCGGATAGGCCTCCTCGCCGTGAAGCGCGATGTCGAGCCCTTGCTCTTCACCCTCCGGCGGCACTTTCACCGGCGTGATGAAATTAATGAGCCACAGCATGACGTAGGTAAACACGAATGCGTACGCGCTGCAAAGCACGTCCGCCGTCACCTGTTTGCCGAAGAATGCGACGCCTCCGTTTAACAGGCCATTCGCTCCGGCGGGATTCCACTGCGTTGAGGCAAAGACGCCGAGCAGGGCGATGCCGAGAAAACCACCGACGCCGTGCACGCCCCAAACGTCGAGCGCGTCGTCCCAACCGAGGCGATTTTTCAACGCGACGGCATAATAGCACACGCACCCGGCGGCGAGCCCGATGATGACGGCGGTAACCGGCGAAACGTAGCCCGCAGCGGGCGTAATCGTTGCGAGGCCGGCGACCGCACCGGTGAGCAGGCCGACGAATTTCGGTTGCCGACCGTATGCCCACTCGATGAGGAGCCAAGCGACCGCAGCGAATGATGCCGCGACATCGGTGTTGAGGAATGCGGTTGCCGTAACGGAATCGACGCGGAGTTCGGAGCCGGCATTAAAACCATACCACCCGAACCACAGCAACCCGGTGCCGAGTGCGATGAGCGGCACGTTGTGGGGTTTGTTCTCGACGATCGTGCGCCGACCGACATAGAGCACCGATGCGAGTGCGGCGAAGCCCGCCGATGCGTGCACCACGATGCCGCCGGCGAAATCGAGCACTCCCCACTGGGCGAGCAGCCCCTGCGGGCTCCAGATCATATGAACGAATGGGAAGTATACGAAAATGAGCCAAGCGGTGAGAAACCAAAAGTAGGCTTTGAACGTCACGCGATTGGCGAAGGCGCCGGTAATCAGCGCGGGCGTGATGATCGCGAACATCATCTGGTAGGCGACGTGCACGACGAGCGGAATGCCGGCGTTGTTTCCGGTGAACATCGTCTGCAGCGTTACCCCGCGAAGAAACGCATAGGTAAATGGGTTACCGATAATGCCGTGCCAATCGGGGCCGAAGCTCATCGAATAGCCGAAGGCAAACCAGAGAACGGTCGTCCAGCCCAGCGACATGAAGCTTTGAATCATGATGCTGAGCACATTTTTACGTGCGACGAGGCCGCCGTAAAAAAATGCGAGCCCCGGCGTCATCAGCATGACGAGGCTCGCGCAGAGTAACATAAAGCCGGTATTACCAATGTTGACCGGCATCGTGGCGGTAGGCATAGGCACCTCCAGAATAATAACAGCAGGCGGGAGCTACGCCTGGAGGCGGCCTATTCCTTCGCCCGCTCCATTATTTCAACGGCGTCGCCGATCGCACGTTGGAGCTAAAGCGCCCGAAGGTCGAGGGATATTCGCGGAAGAGATTCTCAAGCGCAGTAATGCGTTCGGCGTCGCCGGGGTGATCGGAGAGAAACTCCGGCGGGCTCGCCATGCTCGTGTTCTCGAAACGGCGGAAGAGCCAGACCATGCCCCACGGGTTCTCGCCCGCCGCCGCGCAGGTGAACGCGCCCTTACGATCGGCGTTTTGCTCCACGGTTCTCGAGAAACGCAGGCTCTCCAATTGCGTGCCGATGCCGAGCACGGTATTGACGACGCGATTATTGCCGCCGCCGAAGAGCATATCGGCGATCGTCGCCATGAGGTTCAAGCGCTGGTTTTTTTGCATGAGGTTGAAGACGTCGTGATGGATATCGTGTGAGGTCTCGTGGCAGAGCACGCCGGCAAGTTCTTGTTGGTTCTGCACGAACGTCATTAACGAATCGGTGACGTAGACGTTGCCGCCGGGAACCGCGAACGCGTTGGGTTGCTTCATATGCACGAGAAGAAAGCGAAACGGGAAATCGTACTGCGGATCGGCGACCTTGGCGATGCGCGCGGCGATGGGATTGAGGATGCGGTAGTAGGGTGAGGATTGGATAAGCACGCCTTGCTTTTGCAGCGTTTGATATTCTTGTTGGCCGACTTGCGCTTCCCACTGGTGTTCGGTGAGCGCTGCGGCCGGCGCAGCGGCGCCGAGCGCGATGAGCGCGGCGAGGGCCGTTGCAACGATTCGTGCATTCATAACCTTCTGAGGTTCGGCATTTCTTCTGAGAAGGCTCCTTTCGGAGGTAGCCGCTGTCACCCCGAGTAGGTTGCCGCAGCAGCCGTATCGAGGGGGTATCGAACGGCAGGCTTTTGCGCGACGTTCGCGGAGTGGGAGCAGATGGAGCGACGCATAGCTTTAGGAACGGTCGGTCACTTCGGGCTCGCAGTGCGCGATCCGCAAACCAGCGCGGCGTGGTGGGAGCGCATCTTCGATCTGCAGCGCATTTTCGAGGGGGATGGCTACGTCGGCCTCACCAACGAGAACGTCACCATCGTGCTGAGCAAGGGCGTGCCGCACCCAGCGACGATCGGGCATATGTCGTTTCACCTGCCCTCGATGGCGGCGTTGCGGCGAGCGCTCGATTGGCTCAAAGAGCAGAAAGTGCGCGTCGAGGATCCCGGAGACGAGATCGGCCCCGAAGCGCCGGGATCGCCGAATATGGGGCTGTGGTTTCACGATCCCGACGGATACCGTTGGGAGCTCTCCGTCTTGGCAAAACCGCGATAGGCACCCTTTCCGGGGCACGCGGGTTCACACGGGATGAACGAACTCGCGACGATGGGAGAGACTATGCTACCGATGCGTACGTTGGGAAAAGAAGGGCTGACGGTCTCGGCGCTGGGCCTGGGCTGCATGGGCATGAGCCAGTCGTACGGCACGCCGGAGGAGCGCGACGAGCGAGAATCGATCGCGACCGTGCACCGAGCGATCGAACTCGGCGTGACGTTCTTCGATACCGCCGAAGCCTACGGGCCCTACGCGAATGAAGAGTTGCTGGCGCGTGCGTTGCAGGGCCGGCGCGAGCAGGTGACGATCGCAACGAAATTCGGTTTTCGCTTCGGCGAGAGCGGCATCAGCGGTGTCGATAGCCGCCCCGCGCACGTGCGCGAGGCGGTGGAAGGCTCGCTGCGACGGCTCGCGACCGATCGCATCGACGTGCTCTACCAGCATCGCGTCGATCCCGCGGTGCCGATCGAAGAGACGGTCGGCGCGATGAGCGAGCTCGTGCGCGAAGGCAAGGTACGCTATCTCGGCTTATCGGAGGCTGGCGCGCAGACGATTCGGCGCGCGCACGCGGTGCACCCGATCTCGGTGCTGCAGAGCGAATATTCGCTCTGGGAGCGCAACCTCGAACACGAAATAATTCCGCTGCTTCGCGAACTCGGCATTGGGTTAGTGCCGTTTTCACCGCTGGGGCGTGGCTTCCTCACCGGATCCGCGAAGCGCGCCGAGGAGTACCCCGAGGGAGATTTCCGGCGCAACGACCCACGGTACCAAGGCGCGAATTTCGATGCGAACATGCGCGCGGCGGCGGCGGTGCGCGACACGGCGACGCACATGGGCGCGACGCCGGGGCAGATCGCGCTGGCGTGGCTGCTGCACAAGGGCCCCGATATCGTGCCGATTCCGGGCACGAAGCGGCGCCGCTATCTCGAGGAGAACGTCGCTGCAGCGGAGATCGAGCTCGATAGCGCCGAGATGGGCGCGCTCGACGCCGCCCTCGCACCGGAGAAGATCGCGGGTCCGCGCTACAGCGCGCCGCAGATGGCGATGATCGACCGGTAACGGCGGCGGGAACGGCGTTAGCGATGCAGCGCGAGCGCGACGCCGATTACTGCGCCGATGATGAGCGCAGTCTGCCCGGTCATTGCAACGATCAGCGAGCGGTGCCCGGCGGTCATCTCGGAGCGGAGATCGCTCAAGCCTGCGCCGAGTTCGCGGCGCAGCTCCGCCAGATTTCCGTCGAGCGAAGTTAGCCGGTCGGCGACCTGTTCGTAGGCGCCTTCCAGGCGTGAGGTGCGTTCCCCGTGAGGCTGTGCGGTCATCGCGTTCTCCTTCGCCTATCCTATCACTCGAAGCGGCGCTGGTGAGAAGGGATGCGCTCTGAGAAACCGGGTGCGCCGTCTTGACATATATGCCGCTAGGCATATATGCTCAGCGCATGAAAGTCGCCCGCCGCGATCCCAGCGCATTCGCCAAGCGCTTCCTGCCGGAGCTCACGGTCGACGTGGTGCTGCTTTCGGTCGGCGATGATGGGCGGCTTTGCACGCTCCTGAGCCGACGCAACGAGGCACCCTACAAGGGCGCATGGGCGCTCCCGGGCGTATTCGTCGGGCGTGCCGAGACGCTGGAATCCGCGGCGGCGCGTGCGTTACGCGATAAGGCCGGCATCGCAAACGTTTTCTTGGAGCAGTTATTTACGTTCGGCGATCTTCAACGCGATCCGCGTGGGCGTGTCCTGAGCGTCGCATACTACGCGCTCGTTCCGAAGGCGCGCTTTGTCGCCGCGACCGCCGAGGTTGCCGATGCCGCCATCGCACTGCTCACAATTCCCTCGAGCGACGATCGCAGCGGCGCCATCCACGCCGACAGTGCGGAGGGGCGGCGCATGAAACTCGCGTTCGACCACGACCGCATCATCGGTATGGCCGTGCAGCGGATCCGCGGAAAACTGAACTATGCGCCGATCGGATTCGAGCTACTCCCGGATCGATTTACCCTTCTCGATATTCAGCACATCCACGAGGCCGTGCTCGGCCGCACGCTCAACAAAGATTCTTTTCGTCGCAAGATGCTGGCGTCGAATTTGATCGAGGATACCAAGCAGCGTCAAATCGGCTCGGCCTTTAGGCCGGCAACCCTCTACCGCTTTAAGAAACAGGAGAACTAGGTCATGGCTGAGATTCGTCGGTATCCGTTCGTGCGTCATCTGCGCGCCGATTCCGTATCGCACGTCCTGCACTATCGCCGCGCGAAATTGCGCCACAGCGGCTCCGGACTCGCAATCTGGTTCAACCCGATGAGCGACAGCGTTGCCGAAGTGCCGATCGACGATCGCGACCTGCAACTGGTCATCCACGGACGCAGCTTCGACTTTCAGGACATCACTGCCCAAGGGGTCCTGACGTTTAGGGCGGCGGAGCCGGCGAAGCTCGCGCAGCGCATCGATTTCAATATCGATCTCTCGCAGGGAACGTGGCAAGCGCAGCCCCTGGAAAAAGTCGGGCTCATGCTCTCCCAGCTCGCTCAAGAGTACGCATTGAGCTACATCGCGCAGACGCCGGTGCGCGAGTTGCTCATGCGCGGCGTCGCGCCGCTTCGCGACGCGATCGAAGGCGGCTTGCGCGGGACATCGACGCTCGGCGACATGGGCCTCGAACTCGTAACGGTGCGCATTAGCGCCGTATCGCCATCGGCGGACCTTGAGAAGGCGATCGAAGCGCCGACGCGCGAGAAGATCAAACAGGAGGCCGATGAAGCGGCCTACGGTCGCCGTGCGCTCGCGGTGGAAAAGGAGCGCGCGATCGCGGAGAACGAGATGCAAAACAAGATCGAACTCGCCAAACGCGAACAGCAGCTGATCGAACAGCAGGGCACAAATGCGCAGGGCCAAGCCGAAGACGCCGCGCGAGCGGCGAAAATTGCCGCCGATTCCGAAGCAGAGCGGATCGCCACCGTCGAAGGTGCGAAGGCAAGGCTGGAGCGCGAGCGCGTTGAATTCCTCCACAACGTTCCGCCCGGTGTACTCCTCGCGTTGGCGGCACAAGTGTTCGCGAGCAAGATCGAGACGATCGAGCATTTGAATATTACTCCGGATATGCTCGGCACGTTATTGACCGACGTGCTTTCGAAGAAAGCCTCATGAGCGGAGCGTTGGCACCTCGCGTTGTGGTCGTGCGGCGTCCAACCGAATACGAGCTGTTGATCCAACAGCACGGCACGCGATCGCAAGCGGCCTTCTACTTGGAGCGACAGGGGCAAAAGCTCGACGAGATCGAGGAACGCCATCGTCGCATCGAGCGGGCCCTCGACGCAGTGCGCAGAAAGATACCGCTCGCATGGCGCAACGTGGGGCTTCTGCGCTCCGAGCTCGACCGTTTCGTCTTCGAGGAGAAAGACATCATCGTTGCTGTTGGCCAGGACGGCTTGGTTGCAAACGTTGCGAAGTATCTCCAGGGGCAGAGCGTCATCGGCGTCAATCCGGATCCAACTGCGTACGAAGGCGTTCTCGTGCCCCATGAGGCCGCGGCGGTCGCCGACCTACTGGCCGATTGCGCTGCCGGCCGTGCAAGCACGGAGTCCCGAACGATGGTCGAAGCAGTGCTCGACGATGGACAGCGGCTGCTTGCGCTTAATGAAATCTTCTTCGGTCACCATTCCCACCAATCGGCTCGCTACCGCATTGCCGTTGCCTCCGGTGAAGAGCGACAGTCTTCATCAGGAGTGATCGTCTCGACGGGAACGGGCGCAACGGGTTGGGCGCGTTCGATCAACCAAGAGCGCAACGGCATCCTCCCGCTTCCGACGCCCGAAGAACCTACCATTGCGTTTTTCGTGCGCGAGGCGTTTCCGGGAAGCGGCTTCGAAACCAAAACGACGTACGGGCTCCTTCGAACGCGAGAGGAGTTGCGAATAATTTCGGAGATGAACGTCGGCGGCGTCGTTTTTGGTGACGGCATCGAGGAAGATAGCGTGGAGTTCCTTTGGGGAAGCACCGCGACGGTCTCAGCGAGCGAGACGCGCCTCGAACTCGTACGTGCGGCGCAAGGATCTCGCCGCTGATCGGCGAGAGCGGCTGGCACGCCATAGCATAACTGCCGTCGCTTTGGTACATTCAACCTGTTGGATTCCCGATTCGTAGCGGCTTTTTAAAAGAATCCGCCAGAGTCTGCGCAATGTAGGTGGCCGGGGCAGCCTTCGGGGGCCATTCTCTACCGCAACATCGATCGATCTCTTCGCAGAAGTTCTAAACGTCGCGCACGAGTGAGCGCTCATGCGCAGCACGTAACGCCGCCTCATGATCGGAAGAGCACGGGCTCATGCGCTGCCGTCCTCCCCCCGGTCGGGCGGCGCAGCCACATTCCCAAACGAAGCATTCCTGAAATTCGCGCCGGCGTTTTGGAATATCTCCGTTGCGCGTGGCATTCCAGGTGGACTGATGAATGCCCAAGACGTTGTCGGCAATTTGAAGCGTTGTGTAGACCGGTACTCCCAATTATTCCCCATTTCTGAACTTAGCGGAAGTAGTACTGTCCGCGTGAGTTTACCCGGTCGGTTGTCGTACGGCAAGCGCCCCGTACGGAAGGCCGACTTCCGTGGCGATCGCGAGGAAGCGAGTGCCACTGCTGGGAAGGGCGCTGGATGCTTGCTGTAACGATGGCCGCCGTCCTCGCCACCAGCGCACCGAACCCAACGTGGCTCGGCGTGAGGATCGGCGAGACAATGAATCAGGTACGCGTAAACAGAAGCGGATGCTACTGAACACGGGAGTGGATGCTACCTGATTTGAAGCATACAACACCCCAGGTTACCAGTTCCTAGGAGAAGAGCTTGTAAGTGTTCGCCAGATACCACTAAACCGAAGAAGCGTAAAAGGCCTCTTCCCGAGCCTCAAGGGCGCGAAAATGGCGTCCTTCGAATCAGCGCTCGACCGCGATCCCGCCGCGACGCCGGAATTCAGCGAGAGCGCCGCTACCAACGAGGCTCAGCCCCACGTACACGTCTAATGGGTATAAAGGCCCGCGCCAAATGCTCGCGCTCTATTCGCTTGTTCCGGCCGGAAAGGAATCAAGCTAGCTTTCTGCAATCCAAGCGCGATGGGCTGTGCTGGAAGAAGCTTCCCGCCGACATTGGGAGCGGTACTTGGATTCTGACCCGAAGTTTGAGTACGATCCTGAAAAGGATCGCAAAAACCGCGCCAAGCACCGCGGGCGCTCCCTTTCAGAGGGCGCCACGGTGTTTCGCGACCGCCTTGCCATCGATATGCCGGATCCAGACCACTCTTTGGACGAAAATCGTTGTATTATCATTGGGATGACAGAGCGCAATCGCATCGGCGTGGTCGGGTATACGGACCGTGGCGACGACACGCGGATTTTTTGGCACAGAAAGCCGACCCAGAGCGAGTGCAAGGACTACGAAAATGGCTGACGGCAGCGATATGAGATCGGAGTACAACTTCAAGAGCGGCGTTCGAGGAAAGCACGTGGCCCGGTTTTCCAATGCGGCAGATATGGATTCGTTCATCAAGACGGTTCAGGGCAATACCGAAAACGCGATCGCCGAAGATGCAAGTTTCAACATCGATAGTATTACCGCGGCGCTCTTTGCACACAATAGATATCAGCACAGAATCGCTCAGCTCGTCGAAAAGGGTCGCTTTGTCGACAACATCAGACAGACCGTTGAGGAGGCGATTGCCAACCTCAAGGCAGGTAGCCGCTCCTTCGTGATATACGGGGAGCCCCAGAGCGGCAAAACCGAAATGATGATTGCCTTGACCGCGCGGCTCCTTGACGAAGGCCATCGTATCATCATTGTTCTCCTCAACGACAATGTAAAATTGCTTGATCAAAACCTCTCGCGTTTTCGATCCGCCGGTCTCGATCCATCGCCGAAAAGACATGACGAAATACTACACGACGAAATCTCGCTCGCAAAGGGCGAGTGGATCATCTTTTGCAAGAAAAATGGAAGCGATCTATCCAAGTTAGTTGAAAAGCTTCGGAAGGCAAAAGACTCGGTCGTAGTCATTGACGACGAGGCCGACTATGCCACACCCAATGCGAAGATCAACAAGGAAGGCGACGTAAAGACGCCCATCAATGAGTTGGTCGAGAAAGTGTTGGGGAAGGACGGCATCTATATTGGCGTCACCGCAACGCCGGCGCGCTTGAACTTAAACCACACTTTTGAAAACGAAACCGAACGCTGGGTTCTCTTCAATCCGCATCCCGACTACAAGGGCAGGACGGTGTTCTTTCCGACTCGCCTCGAAGACATACAAAAGCTCCCGTTTGCGCTGAAGAGACTGCCAGAGGAGCACGCGGAACCGAAGTTCCTTCGAGACGCACTGTTCAGTTTTCTCGTCAATGTTGCACACCTCAACACCGAGATCAACTCGCACGAAATGAACTATGCGATGTTGATTCACACAAGTGGTGGCAAGGACGACCACTCTGAAGACTACACTCAAGTTCTCAAGATATTTAGCATTTTGTCGAACCGTGATGATCCCACGTTTCCCAAGTATCTCAAACAGATCTGGGATATTGCTGCAGCGCGATACCCCGGTGAGGGCGATACCATCACTGCATACGTGGCAAAAAATGCGCGCAGGCATGACGAAGTGATCATGAATAGCGAGAAAAAGCAGACCGGGTCTGATTGGGATCGAGCGACGACGCCGCAGACACCGTTTACTATTGTGATCGGCGGGAACATAGTATCGCGCGGCGTGACCTTCAACAACCTGCTCTCCATGTTCTTTACCCGCGACGTCAAGCACAAAATGCAACAAGATACGTATATTCAACGCGCGCGGATGTTTGGAGACCGAGGATCTTATCTTCAATTCTTTGAGTTATCAATTCCAGCTTCGCTTTACGCGAAGTGGCACCGATGCTTCCTCTTTCACACGTTGGCGCTAATGGCCATCAATACCGACGATCGCTCGCCGATTTGGATTGAGGACAAAAAAATAGCAGCGGTTGCGGGCAGCAGCATTGACCGCGCGACGGTAAATATGCAGGTCGGCGAAATGAGCTTCGCGCTTTTCAAGTACGATAGTGGCGCTGTTCAGAAAGTGCTCTCAGGGCCGAGCGTGACTCCGATGGCGAAGCTAGTGGCCCTACAGAAGCAAATTGGCGAACCCGCATTGCCGACATATCTGCTGAACTTTATTAGCGAGTACAGCCCTCACGGGAACATGTCAATTGCTATCCATGACGCGCAATCGATCGAGGGCTATACAGACAAGGAAAACGAAACCGACCGAGCGACTGTGTGGCGTCGGCGAGGATTCATCGGCACCAAGGAACTTGAACTGGACAAATTCCCCGATGCTGAGCATCACATCAAGATCCATTATTTTGGAGAGAATGCTCGCGTGTTCTATAAGTTCAACGAGCCAGTCTCATTTCTTGGCCAGAGGTAGTTCGACTTGGCACTTCGCGAATATGAGTTTTACCATGGTGCTGCGCTATCAAGACTCGTTTCCATAGCGGAGACTGTTCGCGTCGCGCGGCTCGATGAGGTGGGTTCGGGATGCTATGCGCTAGACGAGAAGATCGGCACGCTCATTAAATATGCGACGGACCGTATGACCCCATGGGCATTCACCTTCACTCCCGATCACAAGCGTGCGTTGTTAGAACTGAAAGAGCGCTACTCTCAGATTCTCGTGCTACTGGTGTGTCGCGACGATGGAATCGTTGCGCTCAACTATGAGTCAACAATACTATTGATCGGAGAAGAGCCGACTACGGCAAGCGTTTCGGTCGTGCGAAAGCCACGACAGATGTACTCGGTATCGGGAACCTTTGGAGCAATATCGAGAAAGCTTGGAGATGCGGAGTACGTGAAAGAGTTATTCGGCGCGGATTCAGGCTGAAGTTTAACGAAGCAAGACCGCAATAGGGGAGACGTTAGTGGCGAAATCGGACCTGAGTTTTTTAGGCAAAGAGGTCGGCACGATTCCCGTGCGCCTCAGCCATCGCATAATCGATCTGTTTTCTGAGGGGCTCTACAAGAGCCCAACAAAAGCGGTCGAGGAGCTCGTATCCAATTCTTTCGATGCTATGGCCGAACACGTCTACGTGTTTACATCCGCTGACTTGGACGCCGACGATGCAACTATAGCCGTCATCGATGATGGTGAAGGAATGAAAGAGAAGGACTTCCGTCGGCATTGGCTGGTTGGTCGAAGCAACAAACGTTCGAAGGAATACTTGCGCACGCACGGTCGCAACCCCATCGGTAAATTTGGAATCGGGAAATTGGCGACCTACGTCTTGGCTGAAGAGCTTACTCATGTGTCTTGCGTAAATGGTAAGATTTTCGCGGCGACGATGGACTACCGACAAATTCCTAAGAGCGACGAAGTCATGCCGCCGCCTGAGGAATCCGACGAAATCAAAGTTATCTTGAGAAGCATCACGGAGGCACAAGCCAAGAAGATCCTTGATCCGTGGTTGAAGCGTGGAGTGAAGCTCTTCGGAACCGGTGCGCCAAAGAGTTGGACAGCTGCGATCATGTCGTCGCTGAAGCCAATGGGTCGGGACCTTCAGATTGGCAGGTTGCAGTGGATACTCTCTACCGCAATGCCGGTGCGCGACGACTTCAATGTGTATCTTAATAGCGCGGCAAAGCGCCTCGCCCCGACCAAGGAGTCCTCGCTTATAAAAAAGTGGACGCTTGGCAAAGACATCAAAGCGATTGGAAAGCACGATCTGAGTGTCGACATCCGACGCGACCTAGCGGAGGACGACCCCGAACGTTACGGCTTGCTGGATCCCCTGTTGGGAAGAATCTGGGGCCAGTTTTCAATCTATGATGATCTGCTAACGACAGGAAAGGCGGCTGCGAATCGAAGTTATGGGTATTTCGTTTATGTGAATAAGCGACTGATCAACATTGATGATCCGTACTTCAACATCAGCAGCAACCTTCTTCGGCATGGCACTCTTGCCAGATTCCAAATGTCCGTTCATATCGACAAGTTGGATGAAGAGCTTCGCTCAACTCGCGAAGAGGTCCGCGAAAGCCCGTTGGTGAGAGCGGCACAGAAGCTCCTCTACGATAGCTTTGGAATCGCACGATCTGCACTCGAGAAGCATCAGGAAAAATCTGATCCATCGGGCCGCCTAAGTGATCGAATCGCCGGCACGCCAGCAAGTCTAACGTCAGAGCCGATTATCGGCCTTCTCGTTAAGTCATTCGCCGGAGAGGCAAAGCCGCGGCTACTTGAAATGCCAACTGCGCCTACGAAAGCGAAGCAAGCCGCCATCCTCGCTGCCGTTAGGAAGCGCTCCGATGACAAAGCCTTCGTCACCGATACTACCTTCGATGATCTCGAGCGAGACAGCAGCTTTTGCTCGTACGATGCGGAAACGGGTGTACTCACACTCAATATTTCGCACCCGTTTGTTGCGTATTTTCTTGACGAGTACGAAGATCAGCGGCGCAACCTGCCGCTAACGCTCTTTGCAATTGCTGAAGTTGTTATGGAAGCCACGCTGTATCAGTCGGGCCTGGAGCCCGAAGCAGTGCAGAGCCTCATGCTCAACAGGGACCAATTGCTACGATATTCGGCGAAGACGAGCGGAAATCGAAATTCAGCTGTGATTGCTGATGCTCTATTGGAGGCGGCAAATAACAAGGATGGCCTCGAGGCGGAGCTTGTAGCCGCATTCGATCGAATGGGTTTCGATGCTCGGCCCATAGGAAAAAAGGGCGAACCAGATGGCGTAGCCTCCGCGTGGCTTGCCGGCGGGCGAGGATACTCGGTTAGCCTCGAAGCGAAAAGCAAGGAGTCGCCCGGTAAACCAGTTTCGACGAAAGCCGTGGGGATTTCCACCGTCAAGCGTCATCGGAAAGATCATGGTTGCGACCACGCGTTTGTTCTTGCGCAGAAATACGCTAGCAGTCTGAAGGAGAAATCGGCGCTCTCGAAAGAGATTCAGCAAGATTTTAGGGAGTCCAAGAAGACGATAACGTGCATGCGCGTGGTCGATTTTGCAGAGCTGGTGCGTTTGCAACCATTGAAAAGACTAACGCCGCTGGACATCCAGGAGCTCTTCAAAACATGCCAACTCCCTGAGCAAGCGGCCACGTGGGTTGCGAACCTTCGCACTCGAACGGTGGAGGAGCCGCCGTTAAAGGAAATCCTTGAGGCAATATATGAGAGCCAGCGGGAAAACCCAAGCGAAACGGTCAAGTATGCGGCTATCCAAACAATCTTGCGCAAGGATCACAACATCAAGATGCTTGAGGATGACCTGCGCGCAGCATGTAGAGCACTTGGACAAATGGCCGCGCCCTACGTCTTCGCGTCAAATACCAACGTCTCGTTAGACAGCAAGCCTGCGTTGGTGCTAGAACGCATGCGAAGCTACCGCGGAAGTGAGGACCCCAAGAAGAGCAACGCGCCTTCGGGAGTGACCGCATCCAAGAAAGCGAAGCGAAAGCGTACTCGGAAACTTGGTTGAGTTTGTGCCCAGAGCCATTGGGCTCTGGCTTTCGGCAACGGAGTAGCGCTAAAGCGCAACGGAGATGAAGCATGGCAGACCAGCTCGGGTTTGACTCAGTCGATCCATCGGCACCGCCGGGTGATGCCGGAAAGTGCAATTGTGCTAGCACGCTATCCCTGGAGAAAGCTCTCGCCTCGATTCTTTCTGAGGCCCCTGACAGAACGCTTGGCGCGGCGGACTTATACGCTGTGGCCGCCACGCGGCGCGAGTTCTGCCGCGTATGCGCACCAAGCAACATCCTTTCTTTACGCCTCTACCACTTACGCCAGAAAGGTGTAGCGGAAAAGTGCGGTAGAGGTCGGTACTGCTTTCGCAAGTCTGATGCTTCGTCGCCCGACTTTGTGTACGGGAAGCGGCCTCGCAAGCCGTGACAGGTTCAGGCGCCTCCTCGACTGGCTTTCAGAAGAGCCAAAGGCCTAATCCGACTCGGGCCAAGCACACTACGGACCAGTCTCAGAAATTGAATCTCTAGAATCTTCACGGCGCCGGCGGCATCTGCTATGATGCGTTCAGAAACTTCACCGACCGAAGTCATTCGAGGCCACGAGAGTTCCGAGCAAAGCGTCACGCAGCTCGGTTTCGTGCCGGCATCGAGTGTGAGGAGCCGCTTCTTGAATATGAAATTCGTACATCCGTTTCCCGCGCGCATGGCACCCGAATTGGCTATGAGCGCCTTGAAAGAATTGCCGCGCGGCACGCGTGTTCTCGATCCAATGATGGGTTCAGGAACGACAGTTCTCTCGGCGCGACTGCGTGGTCATGAAGGGGTTGGCATCGACCGCGATCCGCTTGCCGTCCTCATCGCTCAAGCTTCGTGCCGCGATCTTGACGCGCCATTGCTCGCACGCGAGGCTGCGCGCTTACTCAAAAACTCGCGACAGGCCTATCGGAGCATCTCAAAAGGTGACGCGTACCCGCTCGGGGCCGATGAGGAGACTCGCGCGTTCATACGCTACTGGTTCGACGACACGGCGCGCCGGCAACTCGCGGCCATCATGGGCGAGCTGACCACGGGCGACTATGACGTGAAGACGTTCCTGAAGATCGCGGTATCGCGCATGATCATAACGAAAGAAATCGGCGTAAGTCTCGCGGAGGACGTTTCACACAGCAGACCACACCGTACCAGGGACCTGTCCCCGGTGCTGCCCTTCGATGTTTTTATGCAAAGCGTAAATACGATTTCGAAGAACGCGCATTTCAAGGGAACCACTGGCCTTTTGCAGGCGCGCGCGATCAGAGGAGACTGCAGAAACCTTCCTTTTGAAGACGGCGAGTTCGATTACATACTCACGAGCCCGCCGTACCTCAACGCGATCGACTATCTCCGCGGCCACAAGATGAGTCTCGTGTGGCTCGGATATCAAATCGACGATCTCCGAGACATTCGCTCAACCAACATTGGAACAGACCGAGGCTCTTCGATGGAGACATATGACAACATAGTTAAACTTATGGTGGACGATGTTGAGGCGCTAACGCCAAAGTTACGTAACACGTTGAGGCTCTATGTCCGAGATCTGTCAAAAACGATCGGGGAGATGCGAAGAGTCATCGCTAACGGTGGGACTGCTTTGTTCGTTGTCGGAGATTGCACGATCCGCGGTGTTGACGTTAGGAACTCGGCGGCGGTCAATGCGATCGCGCGGGATAACGGCTTTGACCATGTGTCGAAGGTACGGCGCCCGCTGCCGCCTAGCCGTAGATATCTTCCGCCGCCTTCCAAGCGAAGTTCAATGCACGCCCTGCGTAAGCGCATGCGGGATGAGTTAATCCTCAAATACCGCGCGGGCTAGCCGCCGCAGCTGCGATCACTCCCACGAAGAAGCCCTAGCGGGAGCGTAAACTCACCCCTATTGCAGAAAGGAAGACGGCCAGTGTTTTCCATTGTCACCCGCACAAGCACAGCGATGGAGAACATGAATGCGCCAATGCAAAAAAATATTTCTCGCTTCTGCTCCGGTTTGCAGTACTCATATATCCTATGCCAAATCCCGACGTAGAAGTGCTCAAGGCCGTTTTTTCGGCAGCAAGTTGGCGGAGCGAGATTGCCACCGGAATTGTCGTGCTCGGCGTCTCTATGGAGTTGATAAGACTTGTTTTATTTAGCAAAGGAATGTCGAGGACAGAGAAAATGTCGATTGTTCCCGGGACTCTTTTTGTCGTGTTAGGGGTCGCCAGCGAATAGGTATTTGGTGGTCGCGCTGTTACTGCGGCAGTATAGCTTCAGCAAATTTCTGACCAACGGGTCGCGGAACTGCGGAGCGGCCAAGAAAGAGACCATAAGATGGCAACGCAGGCCGCAGCACACGCGGTGAAGTTGGGTACACTTGCAAGGATAATCTTGCTAGCCGACCAGGCGTAGAATCGATTTGATTGCAACGATGAACGAGACCGAGTGCGCCCGGTGAATGGAGTGAAATGCAGCTGAATCATAGGCGTCAGGCGCGTGCTGCCTCGTACTATTCCGCCGCCGAAGTCCAGGCGCCAAGATTGGCCATCGTCTGGTAGTTCCTCGAAAATGCGCGGTGGGCCCGAAGCTGCCATATCTATCTATATCGGCGATTGCGGCGCCAGTAGCACTGACTTTTGGAAAGTGAGCCCGGCTTCTGTTTAGTCGCGTTGTCTTCTGGAGTTCGCTGCGACTCTTGCCTCACCCACCCGCAGCGGGTATAGTGGAGCCCAGTGGTGTAAAGTGGCGCCAAGGGGAGCATAGGTGCAGGGCGAGTTTCCGCGATTCACGGGGTCGGCCGAGCATACCCTC
>JAJXXM010000340.1 GCA_021781095.1 bacterium | reverse complement strand
GAAACGATCGAAGCGATTCGATGGAGCGGCGTCTCGTCGTCGCGATCCGGAGCGAAGACCGAGAGCGGCACCAGTACTGCCAATACGACGATCGGCGCGAACCACGCCGGGCCGAAAACGAGACGTTGCGGAAGCAACACGTATAATATCAACGCACCGATCGCCGCCAACGACGCGTGCCAACGCGGCTCGTCGATCGCTTCGGCGTTCGCGCCGGTCTTCGGCGGGCTCGCGCTCGGTCGTTCCATGCTTGCGGGGATTCCAAGGCGCGCGAGAAAACCCCGCCGCTCTGCAACCCCCGCGTTCGTGCTGCGGGTTCGAAAGAAACGCGCCGCGAGCGCAGGCACGAACGCTACGAGAGGAACGAAGATGGGATCGACGATTGAATTTACGCGCCCCGATGGAGCGAAGGCTCCCGGCTACCTCGCCGAACCCGCCGATGCGACGAACGCTCCCGGGGTCGTCATGCTCGAAGAATGGTGGGGCGTCAACGACCAGATTATCTCCACCGCCGAGCGATTGGCCGCAGCGGGTTTCCGCGTGCTGGTACCCGATCTCTACCGCGGGCGCGTCGCCGCGACCGGCGATGAAGCGAACCACCTCATGCAAGGACTCGATTTCGGCGACGCCGCGATGCAGGACGCGCGCGGAGCCGCGCAATACCTTTCGAAAAACGGGAAAAAAGTCGGCGTTATCGGCTTTTGCATGGGCGGAGCATTGACGCTGCTCTGCGCGATGCACGTGCACGAATTCGCCGCCGCAGTGCCCTTCTACGGCTTTCCTCCTGAAGAGGCGGGCGACCCCGGCAGCATCACCATCCCACTCCAAGGGCATTGGGCGCTGCGCGACGAGTACTTCCCCATTTCTCGCGTCGATGCGATCGAAGCGCGCCTCCGCGAAGCGCACGCCCCCTATGAATTCCATCGCTACGATGCCGGACACGCGTTTTCGAATCCCGGCGGGATCGGAAATTACAACGAGGCGGCGGCGAAGCTGGCCTGGGAGCGCACCCTCGAATTTTTCCGGCGTACCCTCGCAGAGTAAACCCCGCCCGGACAACCGCGGCCGTTAGTGTTGGTAGAGCTTCCCGGCGTTCACGGGGATCGAACCCAGCGCGCCCGCTTGTAGATGCCACTTCTTCAGCAATCGGCCGTAGGTTCCGTCGGCGACCATACTCGTCAACGCACGAACGATCGCCGTCCGTAGGGCAACGTTGCCTTTGCGGACGGCGATCCCGTAGGGAATCTGGTTGAACGGGCGCCCCGCAACGACGAGTTTCCCGTTCCCGACGGTACGCGCGAGATAGCTCACGATCGGAAAATCGGCGATGTGAATATCAACGCGTCCGGCGAGCAAGGCCTGCGCGCCTTGCTCGTCTCCCGCGACCGAGACCACGCGAATGCCGCCGAGCCCTAAGGCGCGGCATCGCTTCGATTGTTCTTTGAGTGCCGTAAACTGGAAGGTCCCGACTTCGGCACTCGCCGTAAGGCCGCAGAAACCGGCGAGCGTGAACACGTTATGCGGGTTTCCCGCACGGACCATGATCGCGGTTCCCGAGAGAAAATAATCGACGAAATCGGCGACTTTTTCGCGGATCGGCAGATCGAACATCGAGGAGATGGTGAAATCGACCTTGCCGGCACCGACCGCCCCGAGGAGACTGCCGAAGGGCATATCGACGAACTCCACCGGACGGCCAAGCCGTTTCGCAATCTCGCGTGCGATATCGGCGTCGAAGCCGCGAACCCGTTTCCCGGGGCCGGCGTAGAACTCCAACGGTGGGTGTGAAATATCGGTCCCGACGCGCAGCGGGGCGGCAGCCGAGAGCGGCCCCGCCATTCCGCCGAAGAGGCCTACGAGGAGCGCGATTGCCGTAACGGCACGAGCGAGAGAGGCGCGCATCGCTAATGCTCGTACAGCGTGCCGGCGTTCATCGGCGTCGACCGAAGTGCTCCCTGCCCGAGCCCCCATTTGGCGAGCAGGCGATCGTAGGTTCCATCGGCGATGAGCGATTGCAACGCCGACTGTACTGCAGTGGCGAGCGAGGCGTCGTTCTTCGCCACGGCGATACCGTAGGGAACGACGTCGAATTGCTTCCCGGCGACCGCGAAGCGCTTTCCGCCGTCGAGCGTCCGCGCGAGATAAGCGACGACGGGATAATCGGTAACGTGCACGTCGCTCTTCCCGGCGAGCAACATGGAGAGCGCCGCATCGTCGGTCGGACGTTGCTGCAAGAGAATCGGGGCGAGCCCGACCGCTTTACACGCGCGCGATTGCGCTTGCAATGCGATGGCCTGCGAGGTTGCAAACTGCACGTCGACCGGAAGCCCGCAGAGCGCGGCGAGCGAGAAAATATGATAGCGGTTTCCCGCCGGAACGAGCATCCCGCTGCCCGCTAGAAAATAATCGACGAAATTCACGCTCTTTTCGCGGGCGCGCGTATCGGAGATCGCGGAGATGGCGATATCGAGTTTGCCGTCGGCAACGTCGCCGAGCAAGGAATCGAAACTGCGATTTTCGATCTGGATCGGCCGCCCGAGCCGAGCGCCGAGCGCGCGAGCGAGATCCATATCGAAACCGCGCGGCCTCGGATTCCCCTTACTAAAAAACTCGAGCGGAGCGTAGGAGATATCCGACCCGATGCGCAGCGGCGCTCCCGCAGCGGCCGCCGGGGCCGGAGCACCGAATGCAACAAACAGCGAGGCCCAAACGCAGAGCACTGCGAGGCAGCGCGCGAGCTTAAAGTCCGTCATGGCACCTCGCTTTCTTGCGCGGCGGTCAACGCCCTGCGCCAGGGGGCGCGAACTTCGGGGCGATCCAACGAAAAAGGCCCCGAACGAATCGGCGCCTTTACGCGTCTTTACGCGTCTTTATCAAATGGTGGGCGGTAGAAGGATTGAACTTCTGACCTCTTCCGTGTCAAGGAAGCGCTCTCCCACTGAGCTAACCGCCCGAAAGACCCAACGCAGGATAGCAGATGCGCCGAACCCCGTCAAAGCCCCTGCGAGCGGGGCATCCGCGCGTCTCATTGAAGAACGCCGCCCTATGAGTGCATTACGCCAGCGGGTCGCCGAGGCGGCTCGCCGGATGTCGACGCTGCTCGTTGAGGACATCACCTTGGAGGCCGTTTTCGCGAGCCTCGCCGACCTTTTAGCGACCTTCGTTGAGGCGACCGAGGTGGTCGCGATCCTCCGCGAAGGGCACAGCTGGCTCCGTCTCGCCTCCGTGGACGGCGGGTTTCGGCGAAGCGTGCTCGCCCAGCTCCCGGCGGCCGATCCGCTGAGCACCGTCATCCGCGACGGCATCGCTCGGGAAGCGCGCGAACCGGCGGCGATGGCGATGCCGCTACGCATCGGCGACGAGGCGGTCGGCGGCTTCGCGGTGCGCAGCGGCGCCCTGCGCTCGTACGACGAAAGCGATGCGGCGGTCATCGAGAGCCTGGGGCCCTACGTAGCCGTCGCGCTTCGCCAACGCATGCTGCGCGAACAGATCGACCGCGAACGCTTCCGCGCCGATCACGACCCACTCACCACGCTGCCGAATCGCGCGGCGTTCGCCGCCGCACTAACGAACGGGCTCATGCGCGTTCGGCGCAGCGGCGATCGGCTCGCCGTGCTGTTCATCGACCTCGACGGCTTCAAGGAGATCAACGATCGCTACGGCCACGAGGCCGGCGATGCCGTCCTTCGCAGCGCCTCGCGCCGCCTCGTTCGGCGGCTTCGCACCGGCGATAGCGTCGCGCGACTCGGCGGCGACGAATTCGCAACGATCCTTCGCGGCATAGGCGCCGAAGAGGACGCCCGTTCGCTCGCCGAGCAAGTGCGTGCGGCGCTCGAACGCCCGACGAGTTGGCACGGGCACAAGCTTCGCGTGGGAGCGAGCATCGGCTGGGCGATCGCGCCGCGCGACGGAACCGAGATTACCGAACTGCTCCGTCGCTCCGATCTGCGCATGTACCGCGATAAACGATCTCGCCGCGAGCGACGCGCGGGAGCCTCAGTGAAATAGCACCTGCGGGCCGCGCTCGAATGCGTCGATCGCCTCACGCCAACTATCGGGAACGACGATCGTCCTCTGCGCTTCGAAATCGAATGCGACGACGGTGGTCGTGCCGTACGCCGCTCGATGCACGAACGTTTCGCTCCACACTTCGTAGCTAAAATCCCACGATTTCGTTCCCATGCGCGAGACCTTGCATCCCACCGCGATCTGCTCGCGATAGGCGAGCTGCTTTTCGTATGTGAACGAAATATTCGCCTGGATCATGCCGTGATTGCCGTCGATCGCTTCGCCCATCACGCGAGCGAAGTATTCGGCACGCATCATCTCCGCCCAGCGAATGTAGGCGACGTTGTTCACGTGATGCAGCATGTCGATATCGGCAAAGGGAACCGAGAAGCGCGAGAGCAAGGGAAATCCTTCGAGCATACGCCGTCCTTCGACACCGAGAGCGCGATCGCCCCGAGTTTATGCCGCGGAAGCGCTAGACAAGAGCCATCGCGATAGGATACCATCCGAAATCGTCTAACGGTCCCCGGACGCCGGGTATCGTGGGCGCGTAGCTCAGTGGGAGAGCATCCGCTTCACACGCGGGGGGTCGTTGGTTCAATCCCAACCGTGCCC
>JAJXXM010000313.1 GCA_021781095.1 bacterium | reverse complement strand
GTCCGCGAAGTCGCCGAAGGCTTCGAATGCGGCATCCAAGTCGCGCGCTTCAGCGATCTCAAAGACGGCGACATCATCGAATCGTTCACGACCGAGCAAGTCGCCGCCGAACTCGTCGGGGCCTCGTAAGGCCGCCGCGTGAAGGCCCAACGCCTCGCTCGGATCGATCACGAAATCCAGCGCATCCTGGGTATGTTAATCACGCAGGAACTGAAAGATCCCCGCTTGGGGTTCACGACGGTGACGCGCGTGGAAGTGACCGACGACCTGCGCTTCTGCAAGGTCCACGTTTCGGTGATCGGCGACCGCCATGCCGCGCGCCAGACGCTCGACGCGCTCGATAACGCGAAGGGCTTTCTGCGCGGCGAACTCGGGCACCGCATCGATCTCCGCTACACCCCGGAATTGCTCTTCGTGGAAGATCGCTCGGTGGAACGCGCGATCGAACTCGCCCGCACGATGCGCGAGGACGCGATGCGTCGCGCGCCGGCCCCGCCCGTTGAGGAGAGCCAGGATGCACGCACAAACGAAGACGGATGATCTCGCGCAGGTCGTAGACGAGCTCCGTCGGCGGGAAGCCTTCGTGATGGTGAGCCACGTCAAACCCGACGGCGATACGCTGGGAGCGGGGCTCGCGCTCGGGCTCGCCCTGAAACACCTCGGCAAACGCGTGGCGTATTTTCAACAGGATCCGGTCCCTCGCAACCTGCGTTTTCTCCCCGATTCCGAATGCGTCGCGCGCGCGCTGCCCGCCGATCTTCCGCCCGATACGCTCTTCGTGTTCTGCGATATGAGCGACCCGGCGCGGGCCGGTGAGTTTTTGCCGGCGCTCGCGCGCGAGAACATGCTCGACATCGATCACCACCTCGGCAACGCGCATTTCGGCGCGTACAACTTGGTGATTCCGGAAGAGACGTCGACCGGGACCGTCGTCGTGCGGATTCTGCGGGCTATGGGAATACCGATCGACGCGCGAATCGCCACCTGCATCCTCACCACGATCATGACCGACACCGGCGGGTTCATGCATAGCAATACCACGCCGCAGACGCTCGAACTCTCCGCCGAGCTCATGCGCGCAGGCGCCGATAAGGAGCGCATTACCGACGAAATCTTCGGCAACAAGCGCATCGCGGCGATTCGTTTGCTCGGCGAAGTGCTGGCGGTCATGCGTTTTTCGAGCGAAGGACGGTACTGTTACTCGTATATCGACGAGCCGATGCTGGCGCGCACGGGAGCCGACGGCGAGGACAGCGAGGATCTCGTCAACGTGCTGCTGCGCGTCGAAGGCGTGCATGCCGCCGCGCTCTTCAAGGCGTTCGACGGCGAGATTCGCGTGAGTCTGCGCTCCGACGGATCGGTGAACGTTCAACAAGCCGCCGCGCGTTTGGGCGGAGGCGGACATTATCGTGCCTCGGGTCTCACGCACCCAGGCCCGCTTCCCGAAGCCTTCGCTGCAGTCGAGGCCGCGTTACTGCACGAAGGCCTCGCCACGATCTCGCCCGCCTAGCCCGACGTCCTGCGAGCGCTACGATGCGTCCCTCCTCGTCGATGATGGGTTTCGTCAACGTCTGTAAGCCCGCCGGGCCGACATCGACGCAGATCGTCACGCGCGTGAGGCGCATTTTCAGCACCTACTCCGAGCAGCGCGATCTCGCTGCCGGACACCTCGGAACGCTCGATCCGCAGGCCGCAGGCGTGTTGCCGATCGCGATCGGCAAAGCGACGCGGTTGATTCCGCTGTTGGAAGATCGCCGCAAGTGTTATGCGTTGACGTTGGTTCTCGGGCGCTCCACCACCACGCAGGATGCGCTCGGCGAATGCGTCGAGAGCGCCCCGGTTCCCGATGATATTCTGCGACGCCTCGAGGATGCGCTGCCCGCATTCTCCGGCCGGATCGAACAGATACCGCCGATGTTCTCGGCGCTGCACTACGGAGGAAAGCGGCTCTACGATCTCGCGCGTGCCGGCGTGACGGTCGAGCGGAAAGCGCGTACGATCTCGATCTACGATCTCTCGATTTTGGGCTTCGAAGCCCCGGATACCGTTCGCATGCGCGTGGCGTGCAGCGAGGGAACCTACGTACGCACGCTCTGCGCGGATCTCGGTGCCGCCGTTGGCGTGCCCGCGCATATGGGTGCGTTGGTCCGCGAAGCATCGGGCCCGTTTCTGCTCGCCGAAGCGCTGACGCTCGAGGAGATCGCGGAATCTCCGGAGGCGGCGTTGCTCGCCCCCGATCGCATCGTTCCGTTTCCAACCGTCGTGCTCGATCTTCGCGCCTCGGCAGATTTCCGCGCGGGCCGGACGGTGGCGATGGCCGAGAGCGTCGGCGGAAAGCACGTGTTCGTGCGCGATGCGGCGCGGACGCTCGTCGGCGTCGGCGAGGCGCACGGTGTCATGCTCGCGCCGCGCAAGGTCTTCGTATGAAGATCTATCACACGTTCGAGCGCACCGCGACGCGCCCGCTCGCCGTGGCGATCGGATTTTTCGACGGCGTGCACCTCGGGCATCGCGAACTCATCCGCCGAACGCTGCTGGAACGTAAGCCGGGCTGGCGCGCCGGGGCGATTACCTTTGCAAATCACCCGGTCGCCTACCTGCGCCCCGGCGAGGAACCGCCGTTACTGCAGAGTTGCGAAGAGCGCATCAATACGCTCGCGGCGCTGGGCATCGAGGAATGCTTCCTCGTGCCGTTCGACCGTGCGGTGGCGACGATGAGCGCGCAGCGGTTTATCGACGAGGTTTTGCTGGCGCGTCTCGGGGTCCGCGCGGTCGTCACCGGTGCGAGTTTTCGCTTCGGCGAACGGCGCGGCGGCGACACGGCGATGCTGCGGGAACGCCTCGATCCGCTCGGCGTTCGCGCGGTCGCCGTCGAAGCGGTCTGCGACGCGGCCGGGGAGCGGATCTCCTCGACGCGCATTCGCACGCTCGTCGCACGCGGCGATTGCGAGGCTGCCGACGCCTTGCTCGGTGCGAGTTTTTCGATACGCGGCATCGTGGAGCGAGGTGCGGGGCGCGGGCACGACCTCGGCTTCCCGACGGCGAACCTGCGCGTCGAAGGCGGCATGCTGCCCGGGGACGGGGTCTATGCGACGGTCGCTCGATACGATGGGCGCGATTACATGGGACTGCTCTCGATCGGCAGCAACCCGCAGTTCGCGGGGGAGCGGCGCACCGTCGAGGTCTGGCTCCGCGACTTTTCGCACACGATCTACGGGGAGCAACTCACCCTGCGGGAGCTGCGCTTCGTACGCGAACAGAAAACCTTTGCCGACGTCGGGGCGTTTATAGAGCAGATGGAGCGCGACCGCGAGGCCGTCGCCTTCCCCAGTTACGGATGAGGAGACCGATGAAACCGATTGCACCCCTGCTGCTCTCCGCCGCATTCGCACTGCTCGTCGGATGTTCGCACGCGGCGAGCACGAAAGCTCCGACGCATGCGAGCGTCGGCGCGATGGAACCCTCGTGGAGCGAGCGCACGGATACAGGTTCGATGCTGACATCGGCGTCGTTGCTCGGAAAACCGGTCTACGTGAATTTCTTTGCATCGTGGTGCCCGCCGTGTAACGACGAAGCTCCCGATATCGAAGCGCTCTCCAAACGATATGCGTCGCGCGGCCTTCAGGTCGTCGGCGTCGACGTCATGGAAAATGCCGATAAAGCGGCGCTCTTTGGGCACGAACACCACCTCACCTATCCGCTCGTCGTCGACGACGGTACCTTGCGCGATGCCTATCAGCTGAACGGGTTACCGGTGCACGTCTTCATCGACGCCGACGGAACCGTGCACGCAATTCGCATCGGCGAACTGACGAAAGCGGAGATGGTTCGGAATATTCGCGCGATTTTACCGAGCAACAGTCACGCGTAAGGAACTCCTTCAGCACAAAACCTAGCGAGCCGTCGCTTTGGCGCGTCTCGAAATTGAAAACGACGGAAGTCGTTTTTTTTTTTTTGTTAGAAATTGGTAAAAAGGCGGGTGCCCTTCGGCGATACGGGGGCACGCCTTGTACTCTTGCTACCGGATCGGAGTTTTCATGTCGTCCCAACGCTCTCAGTTGCCGCGGCTTCTTGCTTGCTCGGCGGTTCTTGTTTCACTTTTCCTTAATGCGTGCTCCGGTGCTTCCAACGCGCTGCCGGCGATAAACTCGGCTCATCGTTCCGCGTCGGTTGCCCCGATGGCTCTCGCTGCGCCCATGATCTCGCGTTGCTCGCAGACGCCGGAGAGCGCTCCGCGGCCCGCAAAATCGGCATTGGGGAGCCCGATCCGGAGCCAGAGCTCCAATTGCTGCGCCGATGGTTCAACCCCGACAGGCGGGATATGCACGGTCTTCTGGGGCGGATCACCTTCGCCGCCGCCGAGTACCCCCGCGCCGAGCTCGGGCTCCGGCGGCAATGGGGGTACGGGCGGAACCGGCGGAACCGGCGGTGGCTTCGGTGGCACGCCGATCATTGGTGGCGGGAATCCGCCCGCGCCTCCATCGCCGCCGTGTAACCCCACGTGTGCCGGAATGTGTCAATGGGTTTGAGACCACCGGAAGTTGAAAAATACTACGCGGCCTCTGGCCGGTTGATGTAGACGACGGGTTGGATCGCGGGCGGTTCCGGTGTACCGTGGACGAAACGTTCGGGA
>JAJXXM010000007.1 GCA_021781095.1 bacterium | reverse complement strand
TCGACGAACTCGGCGCACGCCCGGCTTGCGAGGGCGCCATCGCGCAACGCCTGAACGCCCTTCAACGTTTCGGCGATGACGATCTCTATCGGTTTGCCGCCGATTCTCTTCGCTAGGAAAGGACCATCGACCGCGTGAGTACTCCTTTTACTTCCTTCCGCAATCGCGTCGAGGCAATCGCTCGGCCGCTCCTCTACACCGTCCTCGCACTCGGGCTCGTCATTCGCTTCGCGCTCATTCGAGAGAACGGTTTTTCGAACGATATTGCGGCGTTTGCGTCGTGGGCGATCACCCTCGCGACGCATCCGCTCTCGCAGTTTTATGGAAGCGCGGGCTTCGCCGATTATCCGCCCGGATACTTTTATCTCTTGCGTGCGATCGGCGTCCTGTGGACCCATTTCTTTGCCGCGCACGACGCGGGGAACGGCGCGCTCTATGTGCTCGTCAAAGTGCCGGGCATTCTCGCCGATCTTGGGATCGGCGCGTTGCTCTACGCAGTCGTCGCTCGCCTCGGCGGCAAAGCGCTCGGGTTGCTCGCGGCCGCCCTCTACGTGCTCGATCCGGCAACGATTTTTATCTCGGCGGTCTGGGGACAGGTCGACGCGGTCGCGGGCTTTTTCGCACTGCTCGCCATATACGCGCTGCTGCGCAGCGGCGACGACGAGCGCGGCGCGATGCGCTGGTCGCTCCTGGCGTGGACGGCGTTCTCATACTCGCTGCTGATTAAACCGCAGGCCGCGGTTCTTATTCCGCTCCTGCTCGCGTACGCATTCGTCGGGACGCGGTGGCGCGCGACGAGTCTTCGCGCGGCGGGCGCGGGCATACTCGCCGCCTTTGGGCTCGCGTGGCTCGTCGCCGTTCCCTTCCATCCCTCGTTCGATCCGGTCGCCGTGCTCGCGTGGCTCTACGAACGCTATCAGTTCGGCGCGAGCGTTTATCCGCTCAATTCGGCGACTGCGATGAACCTTTGGACGATCACCGCGCCGTTCTGGCAATCGGACTCGGCGACCATCTTTGGTATTCCACAAGGACTCTGGGGAATCGGACTCGTCGTCGCCGCGACGGCCCTGGTGACGTGGCGGTATTTACAGGAGCGCACCGAGGGGGCGTTGCTCGAAGCGGCGGCAATCGCGTTGCTGGCGTTTTATATGCTGGCGACGCGCATGCACGAGCGGTACAGTTTTGACGGAGTTCTTTTTTGCATAGCGGCGATCGGCGTTGCGAGACGCTACCTTTGGGGTGCGATCGTTCTCTCGATCGTACTTTTCGTCAACCTGCAATACGCCTATGCGTACCTTCGCGTCGTGACCGACCATACGCCCGGCGTCAACGCGATGGATCTTTGGCCGACGGTGACGCACCCGCTCTCGCTCGTAGCGGTGTTGACGTTCTTTGCGCTCAGTTACGGCTTTCTTTCGATTGCGGGTGAGAGCGAGCCCGGCAAACGCGATTTCGATCCGTCGGTCGAGGCGATCAAGGCGTGGTTCGCTCGGGGCGCGCGGCGTTGGTTCGCCCCGCGCAATGGATTGGCGGCGCTCGCCTGGCCGCTCGATTATTTGATCTCCGGGGCCTTGACCGTCGCGAGTTTCGTCCTGTCGTTCGTCAATTATTGGAAGCCCGGCCAAAAAATATTCGACGAGATTTATTTCGCGCGCGCCGCCGAAGAGTATCTGCGAAACGTTCGCATTTACGAAAACACGCATCCGCCGCTGACGAAGCTGCTCATCACGGCCTCGACGTGGCTCTTCGGCGGGCTTCCGCGCGGGGATAACGCGCACGGCTGGCGCTTCGTCGACGTCCTCTTCGGCGCGCTGGTCATTCCGATCGTCTACGCGTTCGCGCGGCGCGTCACCCGTTCGACCCTCTTCGCGACGATCGCGACGACGCTCTTGCTGTTCGACGGAATGCACTACGTGCAATCCCGCATCGCGACGCCCGAGGGCATCGTCATCGTTTTCTCGGTCGCCGCCGTCTATGCGTTCTATCGTTTCTGGATCGCCTCGCAGGTGAACGAACGGCAGCACGTCGATCTTCCGTGGTGGGCGTACCCTGCCTCGGTCGCACTGTCGTTGGGCATCGGCTCGATATTCGGGGCTCTCTACGGGGCGATATTCACCAAGCTCAATCCCACGGCGAACCCCACGGTCACCACCATCGCCGAGGTCTTAATCGCGCTCTACGTTGCGGTCGGTCTCTATCTGCTGGGGCGGCTCGTCGTGCTTCCGAAAATCTTCGGCGACGGCCGTCGGGAGTTCAGTTTTCCCGACGGCTCGGTCGCGCTGGTTGGCCCGGATGGAGTTCGCGTCGAGACCTTCGACGGTGGTCGCATCGAGCCCGACCGAAAGGCGCCGGTTCGCGGTTCGCAGACGACCGTAGAAAACGGGGCACTCGTGGCGCGGATCGAACCGGGCGTTGAATTCGAGTATCGCCGCGACGGCAGCGTGCGCTACGCAACGCCGGATGGCGCGGTCCTCTATGCCGGGAATCGCATCGAAAGCGAAGCCGGCGAACGCGAAGACGGCCGCAGCGCGGGATGGTGGCTGATCGCCTTTACCGTCGCACTCGGGTGCCTGATCGCCAGCAAGTGGTACGGAGTCATGGGCTTCGGCGTGAGCTGGCTCGTGCTGATTCTGGTCGCCTCGCAACGCTTCTTAAAAAAGAAAATCGCCCTGTGGGGGAACCCACGCGGCTTCCGGCTCGACGTCGCGCTGCTCTCGATCGTCTTTATCAGCATGACGGTCTATATGTTGGCGTGGGTACCCGATATCGCTCGTAACGCGAAATCGGTGAACGAGATCCACAATTTCAACGACGTGGTGTACCGACAGTACACGATGTTCGAGTACCACGATCACCTGAAAGCGACGCATCCGTACTCCTCGAAGTTCTGGGAATGGCCGCTCGACGTGGTGCCGGTGGCGTACTACTACAAGGATCTACGGACGAATCCGACCGATCCGAACGGCTGTTGCGTACGCGAGATCACGTCGATGCCCAATCCATTCATTCTCTGGTTTGGGTTACTCGCGATCCCGATCGTCGGCGTTCTCGCTTGGAGGGAGCGACACAAGGGCTACGCCTTGCTGGTGCTCGACTACCTCCTCCAGTGGCTACCGTGGTCGCTCTCGCCGCGTATCGCCTTTGAGTACCACTACTACGTCGATATACCGCTCGTCTGCATCTGCAACGCCATCGTGTTGCAACGGCTCTGGCAGTGGGGCGACGGACAGGAAGAGACGAAGAAGATGCTCGCTCGCGGGCTCGTCGGCGCCTACGTCCTGCTCGTCATCGCCGGCTTCATCTATTTCTTCCCGATCCTCTCGGCGACGCCGATTACCTGGAATGCGTGGCACCAGCGTATGTGGTTCTCGAAATGGATCATCGGGCCGGGGTAGCGGGCGGGCGAGGGGCGAATCCCTAGGGCATGTCCGGTCACAGTAAATGGCACAATATCCGCCTGCGCAAAGGCAAGGTCGATGCGCAGCGCGGCGCCCTGTTCACGAAACTCAGCAAGGAAATCATCCTTGCGGTGCGGGGTGGCTCGCCCGATCCCGAGGCGAATTACCGCCTTAAGATGGCCGTCGAGAAAGCCCGTGCGAACAACATGCCGCGCGAGAACATCGCGCGCGCCATCGCCCGCGGCGGCGGCTCGGGGAACGAACGCGAGATCGAAGAGATTCGCTATGAAGGCTACGGCCCGCACGGGCTCGCCGTCGTCGCCGATGCGGCGACCGATAACCGCAACCGCACCGCCGGCGAGCTCCGGTTCCTCTTTCAAAAGCACAAAGGCGCGCTCGGCGAGACCGGGAGCGTCGGCTGGATGTTCGACCACCTCGGCATTCTTGAAGTCGATGCGGCCGGCCGGGAGGAAGATGCGTTTCTCGAACGGGCGCTGGTCGATGGGGTCGTCGATATCGAATTCGGCGATCCGACGGCGACGGTCTATTGCGAGATCGAATCGCTGCGCAACGTTCGCGAGGCGCTGAGTGCGGCCGGGATGACCGTCCGCGATGCCTATCTCGGCGTGCGGGCGAAGACGCCGATTGCGTTGGAGGGCGAACGCCTCGGCGAGGCGCTGGCATTTTACGATGCGTTGGAAGAGCATCCCGATATCGTGCGCGTCTTTATCAATCTCGATGCGAGCGAAGCGGCGTTAGAAGCGCTGGCGGTAGGATGAAACTCGCGCCTTCGCTCCTTTCGGCGAATTTCGCGCGGATCGGCGAGGAGATCGCCGCCGTCGTCGATGGGGGAGCCGATTATCTGCACCTCGATGTGATGGACGGACGCTTCGTACCGAACATCACGTGGGGGCCGAAAATCATTGGGGATCTCCGGCCGCTGACGAAGCTCCCATTCGACGCGCACCTGATGATCGTCGAGCCGGAACGATACGTCGAAGCTTTCGTCGCCGCGGGTGTCGATATCATCACCTTTCATCTAGAGGCGACGCCGCACGCGCAGCGCTTGCTCGCGCACCTGCGCGGCCTCGGTGTGAAAGCGGGGATCGCCGTCGATCCGCAAACGCCGATTTCCGCACTCGTCGATATCGTCGAGGACTGCGATCTGTTACTGGTGATGAGCGTCAATCCGGGATTCGGCGGGCAGAGTTTTTTAACGCGTTCGTTAGCGAAAATTC
>JAJXXM010000307.1 GCA_021781095.1 bacterium | reverse complement strand
AGCCTCCGGCGAGAGCGTAACCTCTCGCGCCCCATTGACAGAGACCGACTCCATGCCCCAGGCCTCTCCCTTCGATATGGAGCCCGGCAAAGGCCTGCGTGCCCGGCGCGAGGAGTGCCGCCTCTCGCCGAACGAGGAGGCTGGGGACTCGACGCGCTCCGACATCGATGCGAAATCGCGATGCCGGAATTCGTGCGACGCCGGCCGTTCCGTTGAGTGCGACCGAACGCGCGCGACCGCTCCGATCGAGATCCGTAAAGCGTACCTGCTGCAGCGCGCCGACCTGAGGCGCGATTTTTTCGACGACCGCATCGAGATCGGCGGCGAGCAGATCGGTTTTCCAGCGATAACGCGGCGAGCCGACACAGTAGGGGCAGGGATGTGCGACGAGGTACGGGATCGGCGCGCCGCCCCATGCATCGGCGGAGGATTCGCTGTACCCGCCGCAACACGACGAGTATTCGATCTGCGCGAATCCATGGCCGTAGCGCAACACGAGTCCCGAGGTTCTCCGTACCGCCGCCGTACTCGCGGGCTGCTCGCTCTCAACGCCACGATAGACCTGCGCGAGTTCGGAGGGCACGACATCGTACGGGCGATTCGGATTGCTGCGTGCGAGGATGAATCCTCGCGAACAGATCGCCTGCGCCTCGAGCGCGGCGGCCGGCCAACGCGCGCTCATCTCCGAGGGCACGACGCTGGCAAGATAATCGTCGAAGTCGACCTCGTTGATCACACGTCCGTCGGCGAGCACCGAGTACGAGCCGCGGTAGCGGTGGCCGCCAAAGAGAAATCCACCGGGAATCGGATCGACCGCCCCCCGCCCGAGCAGCACGCGCAGCGCCTGCGAACGGTCCCCACCCCCTCCGAGCTCCTGCGCGGCGAGCGGCGTTGCGAGGGCGAGCCCGGCGAGCGCTCCGAGAAAGCTGCGGCGAGGAACCTTCATAGCGCCGAGCGCCCGGCCTCCGTCACTCGACGTCCCGCCGCCGTGCGAACGATGTACCCGCTCTTCAGCAGAAAGGGCTCGACGACGTCCTCGAGCGTCTCGGCATCCTCGCTGAGACTCGCAGCGATCGCCGCGATTCCCGCCGGCCCACCACGATACTGCTCGACGAGCGTGCGCAGAAAAGCGCGATCGAGCCGGTCGAGGCCGCGTTCGTCGACGCCTTCGCGCGCTAATGCGTCGAGCGCGACCTGCGCGCTGATGCGACCGTCACCGCGTACCTGTGCGTAATCGCGCACCCTCCGCAGCAGCCGATTGGCGATGCGCGGCGTTCCGCGGCTCCGTGCGGCGATCGCCATACACCCGTCGGGTTCGATCGGCACCTCCAAAATCGATGCGGAGCGCGCGACGATGCGTTCGAGATCGCTCACGTTGTAGTAATCGAGGTGATGGACGATGCCGAAGCGATCGCGCAGCGGCGCGGAGAGCATGCCGGCCCGCGTCGTCGCTCCGACGAGCGTGAATCGTTTGAGCGGCAACTTCAACGTCCGAGCGTAGGCCCCGCGATCGACGATAAAGTCGATCTGAAAATCCTCCATCGCCGGGTAGAGGAACTCTTCAACAACGCGCCCGAGCCGATGCATCTCGTCGATAAAGAGCACGTCTCCATGTTCGAGCGATGTGAGGACGCCGACGAGATCCTTCGGCTTATCGAGCGTCGGTCCGCTCGTCGGACGAATGCTCGCACCCATTTCGCGCGCGATGAGCGCCGCCAAGGTGGTTTTTCCCAATCCCGGCGGACCGTAGAACAATACGTGTTCGAGCGGCTCGTCGCGTCGCTGTGCGGCATCGATCGCGATGCGAAGATTTTCGACGACCTGCTCTTGCCCGACGTATTCGTCGAAACGGCGCGGTCGTAGCCCGGCACCGAGAACCTCGTCCTCGAGCGCGCCCTCGGGATCGAGCAGCCGCGTCGACTCATCGAGCGGTTCGGTATCCTCGGGGCCAAAGAGCTTCTTGCGTGCCTCCTCGCTCACGAACGAACCGCCGTAGGAACGCTGCGCCGTTCGTAGATCGCCGCGAGCAGACGCTCGGCGTCGTCGATGTCGGGGCGCGCGTCGAGGACGTCGCGCAGCATCTTCTCCGCTTCCTGACGGCGATATTCTAATTGCAACAGCACGGCAAGCGCCTCGTCGGCGAAATCGGGCATTCGTTTCGTCGAGGGCTCGGGCGCTTCTTGAATCAATAAAAAGCGCGCGACTTTTCCCTGAAGCTTCGCAACGATATCGCGGGCCTTCTGCTGCCCGATTCCCGGAAGGGTCTTGAGAAAGGTGTGATCGCCGCGTTCGATCGCGGCGGCAATTTTATTCATCGGGACCGAGAACGCGCGGACCGCCGAGCGAGGGCCGATCGACGAAACGCCGAGAAGCGCCTCGAAAAACGCACGCTCGACGGAGTTCGAGAACCCGTAATACGAAAATCGCCCGCTCTTCTGTTCGAGCGAGAGCACCGAATAAATTTCGAGCCGCACGGGAGTCCCCGGTTCGGTCGGAAGTTTTTCGGCGACGCAGAGCGGCACGAGGATCTCGTACCCGAGGCCGCCGACGTCGAGCATCACGCGCTCGCCCTCGCGTTCGACGAGCCGCCCCTCGATGCGTGAAAACACGTCCGCGCCTCCCGTTCCTACAGAACGCCCGGCAACGAACGCCGGGTGCTGCGTCGCGCGAATGCCAGGGCCAACGCGAGCGCGTCGGAGACGTCGTTGGGTTCGGGGGCTCGCCGCAGGTGGAGCAGTTGTACGACCATCGCGTTGACTTGTTCTTTGCGCGCGCTTCCCGAACCGACCAACGCGCGTTTCACATACGAATGCCCCAACGTGGCGACCGGAACGCCGGCCTGCGCTCCCGCCAAACAGAGCACGCCGCGAGCGTGTCCCATGAGGATCGCCGTCGATGGATTGCGATAGGTCGTGTACAGCTCTTCAATCACGATGTGCGTGGGAGCGGTCTGTCGGATCGCGCCCGATATTCCTTCATGCAGCTGCGCTAGCCGATCGCTCAGACTATCGCGAACGCGCGGCGCGATCGTTCCGGCCTCAATCAAACTGACCCGTTCGCCGTTCACGGCGATCGCACCGTAGCCGGTGACGCGAAGCGCGGGATCGATGCCGAGAATCCTCACGATTTTCCGTTCACGACGAGCGTCACGTTCGCTCCCGGCGCGAGCGTCGTGCCGACGAGCGGTTCGGTATGCACGACGTCGCCGTTCGCACCTTCGGTCGTCGTATAGCGAATCGATCCGATATGATATCCCGCGTCTTCGAGCGTCGTACGCGCCTGATCGACGGTCATCCCTTCGGTGTCGGGCACTTCGCCCGGTACCGCGACGGTCAACGCGATACTCGAGCCCGGAGAGACCGTACTCCCCGCACTCGGTTGCTCGGCGAGCACCGTCCCACTCGCCGCTGGATCGACGCTATACGAAAGCGTCTCGAGCAGGCCGAGGCGTGCGAGTTGCGCGCGTGCGGCGTCGGCTCCGATCCCGACGAGGTTCGGAAGCGTCACCGCCGGCCCTACGTTCCCCGCCCCGGTGCTCACGACGACGTGCATCGTCGCGCGCTGCGCGATCGACTGGCCCGGTACGAGATCCTGCGATGCGATCGTACCGGCGGCGACGCCCGGAATCGGGCTCTGCTGAACGATATCGAGCGTGAGCCCCAACTGCGCGACGAGTTTTTGCGCGGCGGAGAGGTCGAGCCCGACGAGGTTGGGTACCTCGATCGGCTTCGGACCCATCGATACGACGAGTACGACGAGCGAATGCGCGCGCGCCCGTGCGCCCGGTGCGGGGCGCTGCGCGACGACGCTCTCTTTTGCGGCGGCATCGTAGCGACGTTCGATCCGTACTTGGAACCCTTGCTCGCTCAGGCTACGCTGCGCATCGCCCGCCAAAAATCCGCGTACGTCGGGAAGACCGACGAGCGGCAAGCCGTTACTCACGATGAGTTCGACGAGTGAATTTTTCTGCACCAGCGATCCCGGCGGCGGATTCTGGCGGATCACACGATCGGCGGGAACGTGATTGCTCGGGCTTTGAAGGAAGCGCACCTGCAGGCCGTCGGCGACGATCGCGGCTTGTGCCTGCGCGACGCTCATGTTGCGAAAATCGGCGAGCGCGATCCGGCCGCCGAGATTTCCGCCGAACTGGCCGAAGATCGCAAAACCTGCGACCGCGGCGACGATTGCGAGTACGATAAAGAGCGGCACGATCGCCGGGTTACTCCGCGTCACGGCGTTGCGGCGCGGCACGTCGATGTTGCGCCGATCCGGGAGCGGCGAGCGGCGCGGCGGCAACGGGCTTCGCAGCGTCGGCGGAGCGTCGTCGCTCGTGGTAAAAGCTGCGACGTTCGGACGCTCGCGCGCCTCCCGTAGCGCGCGCGCCAGTTCGCTCGCCGCGGCGAACCGATGCGCCGGCTCCTTCTGCAGCAGTTTGTTGACGATCGCCGCAAGCGCCGGGCTCACGCCGCTCTCCGGGGGTATGACGGGAACCGGATCCCCGATATGTTTGATCGCGACGGCAACGGGAGAGTCGGCCGTGTACGGCAGTTCCCCCATCAGCATTTGGTACAACACGATGCCGACGCTGTAGAGATCGGAGGCCGGGGTCAACTCGCGGCTCTGCGCTTGCTCCGGCGAGAGATAGTAGACGCTTCCCATGACCAAGCCGGGGCGCGTCATCGCCATCGTCTGCTCCGAGAACGCGCGTGCGATTCCGAAATCGGAGAGTTTTACGACGTCGTCTTTGCCGACGAGAATATTCGCCGGCTTGATATCCCGGTGAAGGAGCCCTTGCCGATGCGCGTAGGCGAGCCCTTGGCAAACCTGCGCGGCGTAATCGATTGCGACGGGTTCGGGGAGACGCCCCTCGCTATTGATAATCTCCGCCAGCGAACACCCGTCGACGAATTCCATGACGATGTAATAGATCGAATCTTCGCGACCGACATCGTAGGTGTTGACGACGTTGGGGTGCGAGAGACGACCGACCGATTCGGCTTCTTGGTAGAAACGTCGCACGAATTCTTGGTCGGCGGCATATTGGTCTCGCAGAACCTTGATGGCGATGCGGCGGCGCAAGAGCGCATCGTTGCCCGAATAGACGACCGCCATGCCGCCCTCGCCGATCCGTTCTTCGAGCCGATAGCGGCCCGCAATCGTATGCTGCTCGATCATTTCGTAATCACCGCGAGCGCGGTCGCCAGAACCTCGCGCGCAATCGGTGCCGCGACCGTCGCTCCGTATCCCGCGTTTTCAACGACGATCGCCACCACGATCCGCGGCGACTGCGCGGGCGCGAAGCAGACGAACCAGGAGTCGGGCGCACCATGCGGGTTCGTCGCCGTCCCGGTCTTCCCGGCGACGGTGAGCCCCGGCAATCGGGCGGTCGTCCCGGTGCCCCATGCCACGACGGCTTCCATCATCGTGGTAACCTTCGCCGCCGTCTCCGCCGATACCGGGCTGCCCAGCGGACCGACCGGCGTACGCGTCAGGAGATGCCCTCGCCGTTCGATCGCGCGCACGATAAAGGGGCGTTCTTCGACGCCGCCGTTCGCAATCGTCGCCGCAATCGTCGCGATCTGCATCGGGGTCACCAAAAGCGCACCCTGCCCGAAGCCCATCTGTGCGAGCTCTCCGGCCCAGATATGCGATTCCGGCGGGACGTATGCGCGCGCCGTCGGGAGCTGAAAATCGAGCGAATCGCCGACCCCGTAGCGGCGCAGGTACCGATAAAATGTCGGCGCGCCGGTTCGCAGGACGATCTGCGCGAAGTCGACGTTGCTGGAGAGTGCGAAAGCCTTCACGATCGTCCCCGCCCCGGTCGCCTCATAATCGTTATCGTGCAGGCGCGCCTTCCCGATCATAAGATATCCGGGATCCTCAAAGACATCGTGCATGCCGACGCTGCCGCTATCGATCGCCGCCGACGCCGTCACCATTTTGAACGTCGAGCCCGGCGGGTAGAGCCCTTCGAGGGCGCGGTCGAGCAGCGGACTATCTTTCGCGTGTAAGACGCCTGAGAAGGTCGTATCCATGGTATTCGGATCGAAACTCGGCACGCTGGCAATAGCGAGGACGGCACCGTCGCGCGGATCGAGCACGACGCCGGCGGCCCGGGAGTGCCGCGCGAGCAGCGTCGCCAATCGTCGTTCGATTGTCGGTTGAATCGTCGTTACTAAATCATCCCCCGATTGCGGCGCGACGCGCCCGAACGACGACGCAAAGTCGCGAATCTGCTCGATGGGGTTCGCCGAGTATGCCGGTTCGGCGAGTAACGCATCGTACGCTCGCTCCAATCCGGCGGTCCCGTATCGACGCGACGCGTACCCGACGATCTGTGCGAGCGCCGAACCCATTGGATAGACGCGCTTCGTGCCCTCGGTTGCGGCGAGCACGCTTCCATCGGCAGCGAGAATGCGGCCGCGCCCGACGGCGATAATGCTACGTCGCGGATTGGAACGATTTGCGGATATGCGGGGCGCATCGACGAGTTGCAACCACGCAAAACGCGCGATTAGAGCGAGAAAGAGCACCGTGAAGAGCGCCGAGATGCGCCCGAGGGAGCGTTGGTTCACGCGCGCTCGCGGAGGATGACGAAACCGGAATCGACGCGGACGGCGATATGCGAGCGTTCGCCCTCGGCATCGAGAATCTGTCCGATCAACGACCGCACGAGATCCTCGCTACAATCGTAGAAGGACGCTAAGATCTCGACGCCGAGCTCCTCGAGCAGCGAGGGCGCGACGAAACCACAACGTGGAAGCGTATCGTAGTGCCGTTCGTCGTAGGCGCCGTTGCGCCACGGACCGCGGCGCCCGAAGACTTGATGGTGAAAATCCCAGGCGCAAAGTTCGCGCTCGCCCCAACGAAAATCGCCGCGCACGCAGAGCCGCCGACAGACCGCGCACGGAACGATCGGCACGGGGCCGCTCTCGATCGCCTCGACGATATCGGGGGGAAGATCCTCAACGTTAATCAGCTCCGCTTCGTTGAGATTCGTCGGTAAGGGAGCGTTCCACCCGACGCGTGCGAGGAGATCGAGATCGTGCAGCGAGGCAACGAACGCGCTCTCATCCTCTGCGGGGAAGGTGCGGTCGATCCAATGCAGGAGGTCGTCGGGAGCGATGCCGACGTTCTGCCACGTATCGCCGACCGCGGTATCGATCGGCGTCACGGCGACCGGGACGAGCCGGGCGACGATCGTTCTTCCCTCGGGGACGAGACTATTGGTAAACGCGAGCGTGCTGCCGTTCCCGCCGAGAACGACGATGCCCGCCGGCCGTTCGCCTACGCTTTCGCTGGTACCGACGCGAGATAGCGATGGAGACTGCACGGCGGCCCCGCCGTATTTGCGAGGGCCTCCGCCAGAGCTCGGGCGGTATCGAGACTGGTCAGACACGCTATACTGGCTTCGACCGAGCCGCGCCGAATCTTGTAAGCGTCGGAGACCTCCCGCGCGCCCTTCGCGTCGTTGATCACCAGGTCGACCTCGCGCGAGGCGATCGCATCGAGCACGTGCGGGCTCCCTTCCGCGATTTTGTTGATCCGCTCGCAGGCGATGCCCGCGGCGGCAAGCACGCGCTGGGTTCCGTCGGTCGCGATCAGTCGATGCCCCATCTCGGCGTAGCGCCGCATGATCGGCACGGCGCGCTCCTTCTCCTCATCGGCGATCGAGACCAAGATGCGACCGCCGCGCTCCGGCAGCGCGATTCCGGCGCCGAGGAAGCCTTTGCGGAGCGCTCCGGCAAAGGTCGCGTCGATCCCCAACACTTCGCCGGTCGATTTCATTTCCGGGCCGAGAATCGTCTCGACCCCGCGCATTTTCGCAAACGAAAAGACGGGAACTTTCACGACCGTGAACGGCGACCGCGGACGAAGGCCGGTTCCATACGGAAGATCGGCGAGGCGCTCCCCGAGCGCGATGCGCGTCGCGGCGGCGGTGAGATTGATCCCCGTCGCCTTCTGAATGATCGGCACCGTACGCGAGGCACGCGGGTTCGCCTCGATAATATAGAGCTTTCCTCGGTGAATGACGAACTGAATATTGATCGAACCGCGTACGCCTAATTCTCGAGCGATCGCACGCGTGACCTCGGTAATGTGCCGCTCCATCGCATCGTCGAGCGAGGGCGCGGGATAGACCGAGATGGAATCGCCCGAATGAATGCCGGCGCGTTCGATATGTTCGAAGATTCCCGGAATCAAGATCTCCTCGCCGTCGAAGACGGCATCGAGTTCGACTTCGAGCCCTTCGAGATAGCGGTCGACGAGCAGCGGCGCGTCGGCGGCGATCGGCGGCGCGGACTCCACGTACGAAGCGAGTTGCCCTTCGTTATACACGATTTCCATCGCACGACCGCCGAGAACGAACGAGGGGCGAACCAACACGGGGAAACCGAGTTCGCGCGCGATCGCGCGCGCCTGGCGAAAGCTGCGCGCGGCGCGCCCTTCGGGGCGGGCGACGCCCAATCGTGCGAGTGCGGCATCGAACTGCTCGCGATCCTCCGCCATATCCAACGTCGCACGGTCGCTGCCAACGATCGGCACGCCGCGCTCCGTCAGCTCCGCAGCGAGCGAGATTGCGGTCTGTCCTCCGAACGCCAACATGACGCCGCGCGCGCCCGTCGAGCGATACGCGGCTTCCACCTCATCGGCACCCGGCGGCTCGAAAACGAGCACGTCGGAGATATCGAAATCGGTCGAGACCGTTTCGGGATTATTGTTGACGACGACCGGGGCGAGCCCCGCTTCGCGCAGCGCCCACGCGGCATGCACGCAACTATAATCGAATTCGATTCCCTGCCCGATGCGAATCGGGCCGCTTCCCACAACGACCACGGCTTCGCGCACCGCCGGACGCATCTCGTCGCTCTCACCGCGCGAGAGGTAATAGTACGGCGAGCGCGCCGGAAACTCCGCAGCGGCGGTATCGACCATACGAAACGCCGCAGCTGGGCCGGTCGGTCGTTCGGCGCTTCCGGTGAGCGAGCGGATCCCCCGCGACGAGTAGCCATCGCGGAACGCGCGATCGATATCCGCGGGATCGCAACGTTCGTGTAAGCGACGCTCGAGTGCGACGAGCTCGGCGACTTCCTCGAGCCAAAATCTGTCGATCGTGCTCGCCGCATGCAGCCGTTCGACGCAGGCGCTGCGGTCGGTGCTCCGTCGCAGCAACTCGGCGACCGCAAAGAGCCGTTCGTGCGTTGGATTTTCCACGACGGCCATCAATTGGTCGTCGCTCCATTCGCGCATCGCCCCGCCGGTTAAGGTCTCGCGGCCGATATCGAGGCCGCGAATCGCCTTTAAAAGTCCGGCGGCGAAGGTACGACCGATCCCCATCGCCTCACCGGTCGATTTCATCTGCGTCCCGAGCAGCGTATCGGCGAGCGGAAATTTATCGAAGGGCCACCGCGGTATTTTTACGACGACGTAATCGAGGGTCGGTTCGTAGGCCGCCTTGGTGACGCCGGTGACCGGGTTGGGAATATCTTGCAGCCGCTGCCCCAACGCGATGCGCGTCGAGATCTTCGCGATCGGATAGCCCGTCGCTTTACTCGCCAATGCCGAGGAGCGCGAGACGCGCGGATTGACTTCGATAATTGCGTATTCGTTGCTCGTCGGATGCAGGGCGAATTGAATGTTGCACCCGCCTTGAACGTCGAGGGCGCGAATGACGTTCAAGCTCGACGTGCGCAGCATTTGATATTCGCTATCGGAGAGCGTCTGCGATGGGGCGATGACGATCGAGTCGCCGGTATGCACGCCGACCGGATCGAAATTCTCCATGTTGCAAACGATGATGCAGTCGTCGGAGGCATCGCGCAGGACTTCGTACTCGACCTCTTTCCAGCCGAGCAACGAGACCTCGAGAAGCGCTTGGTGGATCATGCTCGCGGCGAGGCCCGAGGCGAGCGTCTCGCGCAACTCGCGCTCGTTCCGTACGATCCCGCCGCCGGTACCGCCCAGCGTGTAGGCGGGGCGAACCACGAGCGGATAGCCCGCTTCGAGAGCAAAGGCTAACCCTTGTTCGATCTCGGTGACGACGACGCTACGCGCGACGGGCTCGCCGATTTCGATCATCTTTTCTTTAAAAAGCTCGCGATCTTCGGCGAGTTTGATCGTCGCGATCGGCGTCCCGAGCAACTCGACGCCGAAGCGCTTCAAGACGCCGGCATCGTCGAGCGCGACGGCGAGATTGAGGCCGGTCTGGCCGCCGAGCGTCGGGAGGAGCGCGTCGGGGCGCTCGAGTTCGATCACGGCGCTCACCGACTCCAACGTGAGCGGCTCGAGATAGACTGCGTCGGCGATCTCGGGGTCGGTCATGATCGTCGCTGGATTCGAGTTGACGAGCACGACGCGATGCCCTTCCTCTCGAAGGGCGCGACACGCCTGGACCCCTGCGTAATCGAACTCCGCGGCCTGACCGATCACGATCGGTCCGGAGCCGATGACAAGAATATTCCGGCGCATGCTAGGGAAGGCGGATTGGCTTCACACGCACGAGAGTCCTGGAAGCGCGCCGAGGATGCTCCGTTTTACGGCTGAAGGCGGATGCGCGCCCAACCGTCGCGCTCGCGTTGGTAGAGAAGGCGGTCGTGCATGCGATTCGGTCGCCCTTGCCAAAACTCGATCGAGCGCGGAACGATGAGAAAACCTCCCCACGAGTGAGGGCGTTCGATCTCTTCATCAGCGAAACGCTCCTCGAAATGCGCCATGCGTTCGTCGAGGACGGCGCGAGATTCGACCGGTTCGCTCTGCTCCGAGGCCCAGGCGGCGAGCCGGTGACCGCGCGGCCGCGAGGCGAAATAGAGATCCGATTCGTCCTCGTCGGTGCGGCGCACCTCGCCCTCGATGCGCACCTGCCGTTCGAGGGCGCCCCACCAAAATGTCGCAGCGGCGAACGGACGCGCGAGCAATTCTCGTCCCTTTCGGCTGTCGTACGATGTAAAAAAGCGGAGACCGCGCCCGTCGAGGCCGCGCAAGAGGACGATGCGCAGACTCGGGCGCCCATCCTCGCCGACGCTCGCCAGCGCCATCGCATTGGGTTCGACGATCTGCGGGTGCATCGCATACGCTTCATCGAGCCAGCGTTGCAACGCAACGATCGGATCGTCGGAGAGCTCGCTCTCGCGAAGTTCTCCCCGTTCGTAAGGCGTACGGCTCGTAACGATCTCTTTCACGATATCCTTCCCAATCCGACCGCGGCGAAGGCGGCAAGTGCGAGTAGCAACGCCCCAACGAACGCCGCCGCGAGCGAGACATCGACGCTCTTTCGCTCGAACGAGGTCACGCGTCCCAACGCGCCGAGCGCTCCGCGCAACTGCGAGGCATTCTCGACGCGTACGAAACGCCCCCCGCTCGCGCGAGCGTAGGCACGCAGCGCGGCGTCGTCGATCCCGGCGGCCTCGCTCGTCCCGGGTATGAGCGAGCCCGAATTCGTGCCGATGCCGACGGTATCGACGTGAATGCCGCGCTCGCCGAGCGTCGATGCCGCGGCGAGCGGATCGATACCGGTGTTATTCACGCCGTCGGTGACCAACACGACGGTGCGCGGCCCCCGCTGCCCGAGCAGCGAGCCGGCGAGCGCGAGTGCGTCCCCGATTGCGGTGGGACCGTTCGGTGCTGGAAGGGTATCGAGTGCGGCGATCGCCGTCGCATGATGCGCCGTCAGTGGCTGCACCACCGAAGCCGCCCCCGAGAAGGCGACGATCGCGACGCGCTCTCCGCGCGCCATCTCCTCGATGAAGCGGGTCGCCGCGGCGCGTGCTGCGAGCGCGCGCGTCGGCACGATATCGGTCGATGCCATCGAGCCCGACGTATCGATGCAGAGGACGACCGCGCCGTCGTGTACCGGCACCGGCAAGAGCACATGCGGCCGCGCGAGCGCGAGCGCGACGAGCGCGAGCCCCGCGATCCACGCGCCGCGCAACAGGGCGCCGAAGCGATCGCGTTCGCCGAGCGCGCGGCGCAGAAAGGCGAGATCGGAGTACGCGAGATCGCGCGCGTCGCGTACCCTTCGCGCGCGCTCGAACGACCACAGCCCGAGCGCGACCAACAGCGCCGCAGCGAGGAGCCATCCCGGCGCTCCGAAACTCAATCGAGCGCCCCCCGCGGAATTCCAAAGGCCTCGGCAAGCGCTGCCGTTCCGTCGCTCTCCTCGAGAATGCCGGTACGCCAACCGAAGCGAGCGAAGCGACGGACGAGTTCTTCTTCGCGTGCGACGCTCGCACGCCGATATGCCTCGCGTTCGCGCTTGCCGTACCAGCGGAGGTACGGTTCGCCGCTCTCGACATCGACGAGGCGCGCGAATCCGTGCAACGGGAGATCGCCCTGCCAGGGATCGCGCGCCAGCGCGAGGGTTGCGTCGTAACGAAGGGCGATCTCGGCGAGCCGTACGTCGTCGCTGCGTTCGGCGCCGGCGGCATCGGTTACCAGGAGCAGCGCCGCGCCGCGCGGCAAGGTCGCCGTCGCGATATCGAGCAGCGCGTTCGGATCGAAATCTTCCTCCGGCTGCGTGCGTAACGCCTCGCGCGCGAGCGCCGCGCCGGAACGCCCCGGTCGCGCTCGGTTTGGGACCGGCCCTCGAGCGAGCAGCGCGATCGCACGGTCTTCGCCGCCGCTCGCACCGAACCAGGCAGCGACCGCATCGTCGGCGGCGTCGGCGAGCGCTCGTCGACGCCCGAGACGCATCGAGGGCGAGCGATCGCAGATCGCCGCGAAGATCAACGCGATGTCCTCGAGCATCACGCGCGTCTGTAAGGCGCCGCTCCGCGCGGTCGCCGCCCAGTCGATGCGTCGAACGTCGTCTCCGATGAGGTACCCGCGCAATTGCACGAACTCATATCCGTCACCGCGCGAAGTGGTCGGCGATCCGCCTCCGAGTACCCGGGGGCGATTGCGGCCACGGAGGAGCGCTTCGCGCAGGTTCACGGCACGCGAACGCCGGCGATCGTCTCGGCGATCCAGGACGACGGCGCGATTCCCTCGAGCGAGAGGCGATGCGTGAACGCGATGCGATGACGGAGTACCGCTGGCGCGACGCTGCGAATATCGTCGGGCTCGACGTACGCCCGGTCTTTGAGAAACGCACGAGCGCGGGCGCAGCCGACCAATGCGAGGCTGGCGCGCGGGCTCGCTCCAGTGGCGACGTAGGGCGAGGAGCTGCGCGTCGCCATCACGAGATCGACGACGTATCGATGTAATTTGTTATCGACGTGAACCGCGCGAGCGCTCGCGCGCCACGCACGGACGTCGTCGAGCGTCGCCACGCGCTGCGGAAGCGGGGTCTGCGCGAACGCGTAGCGATCGAGAATCTCGAGTTCTTCTTCTTCGTTCGGATACCCGAGATCGATCTTCAGCAAAAAGCGATCCATCTGTGCGAGCGGCAACGCATACGTCCCGTCGTTATCGAGCGGGTTCATGGTCGCGAGAACGACGAACGGATCGGGAAGCGGATGGCTCTCGTGGCCGATGGTTACCTGGCGTTCTTGCATCGCTTCGAGCAGCGCGCTCTGCACCTTCGCGGGCGCACGATTGATCTCGTCGGCAAGGACGATATTGGCGACGATCGGTCCCAGCACGGTATCGAAGCGCGAGCTCTGTTGATCGAAGATCCGCGTTCCGACGATATCGGCCGGTAAGAGGTCGGGAGTAAATTGAATGCGTTTAAACGTCGCATCGAGCGACGCGGCGAGAGCCCGACACGCGAGCGTCTTTGCAATGCCCGGCGGGCCCTCGAGGAGCGCGTGCCCGTCGGCGATCGACGCCAACAGCAGCCCCTCGATTGCAGCATCTTGCCCGACGATCGTCTTTTTGAGGGCTCGTTCGACGTCGCGTGGAGTCGCGCTCATGATAAAACCTCCGCGAACGCAGCGTCGCACGTTCGAATGGCGCTTTGCAAGTCATCCTCGGTCGTGAAGGCCGCCCGCTCCAAGGCTCGCAGGAGCGGCGAGAGATCGCGGTCATCCCCATGCAGGCGCGCGAGCACATCGGCGAGCGTCTCGCTCGCCGACGCGCCGACGAGCGAGCGAACGGCGATCCGTACCGAGCGCACGACCGCGCGCGTCGGCTCCGCTCGCAGGACGAGCGCGGCATCACGCAGTCGCTCGTTCCGCGTCTGCTCCACCACCGGAGCCTCGGCGATCGCGACCGGAGCGATGACCGGCTCGGGCGCCCGCGGTCGACGACGGCGCAACCACAGCATCGCCGCCGCCACGAGGACGACCGCGACGAGCGCGGCGAGAACCTCGGCGATGCGAAGCACGATCGGCACGAGATTTCCGACCGCACTTCCGACCGTCGCAAAGGGTTGCAGCGCCCCTCCGCGGACCACGATCGTCAGCGGATTACTGGAATATTGCTCCGCCTGTCCGGTCCGTGCGTCGATCGCATCGAGCGTCGCCGGCGCGAGTAGAATCGCTCCGGTGCGCGCCGCTCGCACCGTCAACGTTTCGCGATAGATGCTCGTTCCGTTCGTATGTTGGAGCGTTCGCTCGTCGCCGCGTAATTCCAATTGCGAGAGGATCGGCAGCGTCACGTTGTCGATACGGCGGACGTTGCCGCGAACCGTCAGAACGATCGTCAACGCAAAGGCGCGACCGATCGTCGGCGAGGCGGGCTGCGCGGTCATCGTAAAGCGCTCGACCTCCAGGCGTGGAAGGCTCTGTGCGACGCCGATCCGCGGGGCGAGCACGAAGGCGAGCGCCGCAAGAACGAGGCCGAGTTTTATGCGAACGAGCGTGCGCGATCGAGCCACGTTGCAAAGAGCCGGCGCGCATCGCGGGGTCCCGGCGACGCCTCGGGATGAAACTGCACGGCTTCGATCGGGAGCGTCCGGTGTGCGAAGCCTTCGTTCGTTCCGTCGTTGAGGTTCGTCATCGTCGCCTCGAGTTCGTCGGGAAGCGACGTCGCATCGACGGCGTACCCATGATTGTGTGCCGTGACGATCACTTCGTCGCGGCGAAGATCTTTGACGGGTTGATTCCCGCCGCGGTGACCGTAGGGCAACTTATAGGTGCGCGCCCCATAGGCGAGCGCGAGCAGTTGATGGCCGAGACAGATGCCGTAGAGCGGAACGTTGCCGATCAGCGAGCGCAGCGTCTCGATCGTTCCGGCGAGATCGGTCGGATCGCCGGGCCCCGGCGACACGAGCACCATCGCCGGATCGTTTGCGAGAATCTGTTCGCGCGTGGCATCGTAGGGAACGACGGTGATCTCCGCCCCAAGGGCCGAGAGATCGCGGAGAATCGCGCGTTTCACTCCGCAATCGACCAACGTCACTCGCGTGCCGCCGCGAAGCCCTTCGACGTGCGCCGTGCGCGCGGCGACGCTGGGCACCAAATCTTTCGTTGTCGCGCTGCGAACGAAGGCGGCGAGTCGAGCTTCGGCATCGGCGATCTCCTCGGCACCGACGGCAAGCGCGGCCCAGATCGTTCCGTGCTCGCGCAGGGCGATCGTAATTGCCCGCGTATCGGCCCCCACCATCGTGGGAACGCGCTGTTCGTCGAGCCAGCCAGGCAGCGACTCCTTCGAGAGGTAGTGCGAGGGATGGTACGAGATGCGCTTCACGATCGCTCCGGCGACGCAGGCGCGGCCATACTGGGCGGCGCCGCCGCTGATCCCGTAATTTCCGATCATCGGGTAGGTGAAGGTCAAAATCTGACCGGCGTACGACGGGTCGGTGAGCGCCTCTTCATACCCGGTCATCCCGGTATAAAAAACCGCTTCCCCGAGCGCGATTCCGGTGCATGCGAGCCCATCGCCGTCGAAGCGCGAACCGTCGGCGAGAAAAAGTGCGGCGGGGTGAGGCATCGGGGCAAAGGGTTTGGCATCCCGAAGCTCGATCCCTCGGCGGTAATGGACTGGCATTTTACCGCGACGGCATTCGCAACGGCATTTACCATCGTCGATCCGCTCGGCATGATCCCGTTCACCATGGCGACGACCGCCCACTTGCCGCGCGAAAAGCGCGGACGCATCGTCGATCAGGCGGTGCTCGTCGCCGCGGTCGTCATGGCGGCGATGGGCCTGGTCGGCCCGGCGGTGCTTGCCTACCTCGGCATCACCCTCCCGGCCTTTACCATCGCCGGGGGCATGCTGCTCTTCCTCATCGCGATCGATATGCTCTTCGCCCGGCCGACCGGGACGCGCCGCACCGAAGATGAGGAGCGCGCCGCGAGCGCCGCCGAGAACCCGGCGGTCTTCCCCCTAGCGATCCCCATGATCGCGGGGCCGGGGACGCTGGCGACGGTCCTGCTCCTCGTTAGCCTCGCTGCAGGCTCCGCGACGCGCATCCTCTCGACCGTGCTCGCCTATGCGGCGGCCCTCTTCGTGACCTGGCTCTGCATGCGCGGCGCCGCTCGCTTCTTGCACCGCATCGGTACGACGGGGATTCACGTCGTCTCGCGCGTGCTCGGCATCGTGCTCGCCGCGCTCGCGGTGCAGTTCGTCATCAACGGCCTCTTACAGACGCCGCTCTTCCACCACTAGGAAATTCCCGTCACTAGGAAATTACCGTTCCACCCTCGGCGCGGTAGGCAACGCGCCCGGCGACGACCGTCGCCTCCACGCATCGCGGAAGCTCCCATCCCTCGAAGGGCGTCGCGCGCCCCTTCGATGCGAAGCGCGCGGGATCGACGCGCCAGGACCGCTCCGAAAACATCGTGATATCGGCGGGAGCACCGACGGCGAGCGTTCCACCGGGAAGCCGAAGCACCTCGGCGGCGCGCGTGCTGCAGAGTGCGACGAAATCGCTCATCGGAAGATCGGGCAGCGCGCGGGCGTACGCTCCAACCGCGATCTCCAATCCGGTGAAGCCGACCGCCGCGTGCGCGAGATCGCCGCTCTTTTCGGCATCGGTATGCGGCGCGTGATCGCTCGCAAAAAAATCGATCGCGCCGGCGCGCACCGCATCCCGCAACGCGCGCGCGTCGGCGGCGGTGCGTAAGGGTGGGTTCACCTTCGCGCGCGCCCCGAACTCCTCGACCGCTTCATCGGTGAACACGAGGTGATGCGGCGTGACTTCACAGGTCACGCGCGCGCGGCGCTCACGCGCCCAGGCGATGAGCTCCATGCTGCGAGCGGTCGAGACGTGAGCGATATGCACGCGAGCGCCGACCTCCAACGCGAGAACGAGATCGCGCGCGACAATGCTCTCCTCCGCCGAGGCGGGGCTTCCGGGAACGCCGAGCCGCGCCGAGACCGCGCCCTCATGCATGACGCCGTTCCCTTTCAGTGCGACATCTTCGGCATGGACGATCGCCGGACGGTCGAGCGGTACGAGCGCGCGCAGGACCTCGCGCATCACGCGCGCGTCGGCGACCGTGCTTCCGTCGTCGGAGAACGCGACCGCACCGGCAGCGACGAGCGATGGGTAATCGAGCACCTCGCGCCCCGCACGGGCGCGCGTCATCGCCGCGATCGGAAAGATTCGGGCGAGGACTCCGCGTTCGCGGTCTGGAGCGGGAAATGCAACCCGCGCCACCATCTCGACGCCGTCGATCGCCGGCTCGGTATTCGGCATCGCGCAGAGCGTGGTAAAACCGCCGCGTACCGCTGCCGCCGTTCCCGAAGCGAGCGTTTCCTTCGCCTCGAATCCAGGCTCGCGCAAGTGCACGTGCGCGTCGATAAATCCGGGCGCGACGACCCAACCAACCGCATCGATCGTCTCTTCGCCGGCGCGCGCGCGCAGGTGCTCGCCGATCTCGACGATGCGGTCGCCTTCGGTCCGCAGGTCCCGTAATGCATCGAGACGTTGTCGCGGATCGACGATGCGCCCACCCCGAACGAGCATCGCCTACCAGCCGTGAACGAGATGGTGCAAGAGGGCGGCCCGCACCAACACGCCGTTGCGCACCTGTTCGCGATAGCGCCACCGAGGATCGACCGTCACGGCGTCGACGATCTCCACTCCGCGATTGTAGGGCCCCGGATGGAGAATCGGCGTTCGCGTCCCGACCCGCTCGAGGCGTGCGTCGTTGAGTTGGTATGCCGCAATATAGGCGTCGTCGTCGATCGGCATGCTATCGAAGCGTTCGCGCTGCACGCGCAGCATGACGAGCGCGTCGATGGACGCGAGCGCCGCATCGAAATCCCGCGCGATACGCACGTCGGAAGGCACCTCGGTCGCGGACAGAAAGGCCTCGGGGCCGATCGCGAGCACCCGAGCGCCGAAGCGACGGAGGAGGCGCATCGATGAATGCGCGACGCGGCTGTGCCGGATATCGCCGACGAATGCGATCGTACGGTCGCGCAGGTCGCCGAGCATATCGCGCAACGTAAACGTATCCAATAGCGCCTGAGTTGGGTGCGCGTTGGTTCCATCGCCCGCGTTCACCGTACAGCCGTCGAATGCCGCAGCGAGCTCGGCGACGGCACCGACGAGCGGATGCCGCGCGACCAGCACGTCGATTCCTAAGGCGCGCAGCGTGATCGCCGTATCGTCGAGCCGCTCGCCCTTGGTCGCAAGGCTTAATTGCGCCGGCGAGAGGTTGACGACGTTCGCCCCCAAGCGCATCTGCGCGCACTGAAAGGACACGTGCGTTCGCGTGCTCTGTTCGAAAAAAAGATTCGCACAGAATCGTCCCTCGAGGGAACGCGGTGCCGGGCGCTGCGCGAATTCGTGCGCGAGCGAAAACATTGCATCGACTTCCTCGTTAGTGAGGTCGTCGATATCGAGCAGGCTACGCGTCGTCGTCAACGAGCAAGACCTCGTCGGTCGCGGCGGGCGTCGGATTCAAGGTTACGACGACGCGTTC
>JAJXXM010000275.1 GCA_021781095.1 bacterium | reverse complement strand
GGCGGCCGAGATCGAGAAGGCGCGCATCTCTCGTTCGTACCACGCCGAGGGGTTGGCGGAAAAATAGATCTCGCTACCATCGTGGCTCCAGCCCGAGATCGACGCGAGTGTCGCGCCGAGAAAGGTTAATCTTTTCGGAACGCCGCCTTCGGCGGGCATGACGTACAACTCGGGATTGCCGTCGTCGTTGGAGATGAAGGCAATCGAGCGAGCGTCCGGAGAGAGCCGCGGAAAGGTGGCCGATCCGAACCCGGTCGTTAAACGACGGGCGGAGCCTCCTTCGAGGGAGACGCTCCAAAGATCGTCTTCGCAAACGAAGACGAGAAGATTCCCCGCGATCGTGGGATAGCGATAGTAGCCTTGACTCATAGCCTGAGGGTCTTGGCGATTCTCGTCGCCGGTTCCGCTTGCGACGCCGATGCTCGCGCTAGCGGGCCTCTTCACGGCGTTCGTTCAACGTCGCTTCGAGCGCTGCAAAAATCGTTCCGCTATTCTCGAACTGTACGATCGGCGAGACGAGCGTCGGCGTTTCGGTGATCCGATTCCGCCCCACGAGCGTTCCGAATGGAAGCATCGGTGGTTGTCGGAACGTTGCGATCGAGCGGAAGAGCAGTTCGGCATAGAGTGCGTTCGCCCAACCGAAATCGGCGCGCGTGTAGCGCCACCATCCGTTTACGTAGAAACTCTCGTGAATCAATCCGGAGCTTCCGTCGGTCTCCGCGAGTTCGGTGATCGCTTCGGCGACTTCGGGCGATGACGTCGAGGTTAGGGCGCGGGTGATCAGCGAGAGCGGCCAGACGTTGTCGTAGGGTGTATGCGGGCTCCCGATGCCGGCGGCATAGCGTCCCGAAAAAAAATACGGATTTCCGCGACTCAGAACGAAATTTCGCGTGCGAATATAGAGCGGGTTATCGGTGCTACACCAGCCGATATAGGGAAGCCCGAGGAGGCTCGGTAAATTCGCGTCGTCCATCAGTTTGGCGTGGCCGAGACCGTCGACTTCGTAGGCGTAGATGCTGCGCCCGGTATGCGGATCGCGGACGATGCCGTAGCGAACGATGCCGGCGTAGACATGCTCCGCCAACAGTATCGCGCGCTGCGCCAAGGCACGGTCGTGCCAGCCGCTGCGCGCAAGCGAAGCGAGTTCTTCGAGTGCGACCACCGCCAATGCATTTTGCGGAATATTGTATCGGAAAACAACCGGATCGTCCGACGGGCGAAACGCGCTCCAAATCATGCCGGTATTGGGGTTGTAGGCGCGATGTGTCGGGACGGCGTACGGATAGTGGTAGGTGCTGCAAGTTGCGTGCCGACGTTCGCAGTCGTAGGTGGTCACGATCGTCGAAAAAGCGCGGTGTAGCGAGGGCGTGAAGATGCTGCGGTCGTGCGTTTCGTTGTAGTAGGTCCACGCTAAAAGCACCGGCCAGGCGAGCGAATCGATCTCCCACTTGCGCTCCCAGATATGAAAATCGGCTTGGAACGCGTTTGCATATGGGTCGGTCTCGATATCGAGCGCTTCGCGGGCAAGCGCGCCGCGGACGCGAACCCGAACCGGTTCGTAGTAGCGGGCAAACGGAATATACGGAATCGTTTGCGCCGCCGAGTCGCGTAGCCACATCGCCGGAATATCACCGGTCTGGACGTAGGTCGTGCCGTCCGACTGCGGAAAAAAATCGGTTAACAGCGTGTGGAAGAGCGTGCGCGGATCGATGCTCTTCCGCCGGTGTCCGGTCAGCGGCACGATCAATTGCCAGGCCGACGCCGGTCGCGGAATCACCGCAAAACAGAACGCAACGAGGAGCGCCCACGTGATGGCGCGGCGTGCCCTCACCGCAGCGGGTCGCGAATGTCGAGCACGCGGGCAACGATGCTGCGCGCCAGCGGAGTGAGATCGACGCGGTCGGCATTGGTTAGGATCACCAGGTCGAGGTCCTCTCGTCGGAGATGCACCGCTATACTCGAATACCCCGCAACATACCCGCGAACCAGCCAAGCCGAGCGACCAAAAAAGCGCGCGGCCACAACACCGTCGCCGTACGCACTCGTACCGCCATGGCGTAGCGCGACCGGCGGCAGCGTTGCCGCGAGCCATTTATCGGAGAGAACGCGGCCGCCGAAAAATGCGGCGTACCAGCGGAGTAAATCGGGGACGTTCGACGACAGATCGGCGGTGCCGAAACCGAGCGTCGGCGTTCCCGCGGGAACGTTGCCGCGTGCAGTCGAGGCAACCGCTGCAAATGCGGGCCAGGCAACCGCCGTCGCATCGAGGTGCAGCGGTTCGAGAATCGCGCGCTGCAGAAAAGATGCATAGGGGCGCCGTTCGGCGTGTTGGATCGCGAGGGCGAGCGCGAGGTAATCGCTGTTCGAATACGCAGCGCGAGTACCGGGTGCAAACGCGCGCGGTGCACGCAACGCCGCATCGTAGAGGGCAAGCGCCGCGACCGGCTCGCGGCGTGAAGCCGAGAAGCCGGGAAGATCTGCGTAATCGGCGAGGCCGGCTGCCATCGCTAACGCATCGCCGACGTCGGCGGCGGGGTCGTCGGGGAGCGGCGATGAGAATGCGAGCGCCCCGGAACGAAGGGCGAGGAGCGTTGCCGCGGCGGTAAAGGTTTTCGTCAGCGAACCGATTGCAAAGATCGTCTGCGGTGTGACCGGGGCCTCGCCACCTACCCGCGTGACGCCGAAGCCGCGCAGGTAGAGGGGAACGCCTGCGCGCGCGATCCCGAGCGAGAGCCCTGGAATCGAGCGGTCGCGCATCACGTAGCGGACGATGCGGTCGATGCGCACCTCGCGCACCGGGCCGAGCTTCTGCGCCGCCGCCGAGGGGCGAGGGCTCGCAAAAAAAGCAGCGGCGAGTGCGGCGGCGGCGGCAAAGGTGCGGCGTCCAGGTCGCGAAGAGCCTTGCATGGTTCATCGCCGCTTTGCGCTCGTCTTCGCGCTGCTCCTGGTCGGCATAACTCCCGGGCCGAGCCCGGTCCCCTCCCCTGCGCCCACACGGCCGCCGAATTTTTTTCGGCGCCTGGAAAACTTTTTTATGGCGCACGGCGTCCACCCGGCACCGCGCGTACAACCGAAGGGGCCGGCATTGCCGAAGAGTTACCAGATACATGGCTCGATGATCGTGCGCCCGAATGCCGTCGTGCGGGTGAGTTGCGGGCGTGGCTTCGTCGCGTGTTACGTCCACATCGTCGCAACGGCGCAGCCGAACGCGCTCTTCAAAGGCGTACTCTGGGGGCCGAAGGCGCAACTCGTGCACCTCCATGTCACCGGATCGCGACGCTCGCCGCATTTTTGGTTCAGCGTTGATAATCGCTATGCATCGCGGTCGAAAGCGCACGCCTACATTCGCGCGCGGTTATATCTGCCGATCGCCGCATCGATCGAGGGAACGGGTATCGTCGGTTCCTACGACGTGAGCGGACTCCGCGGTGCATGCACGTTCAACGTCGCGTCGATGCAACTCGGGATCTCCGGTTGTTCGAAGATTGAGGCGATGACCGTCGCCGGCGCCGTCACGCTGCGGTTGCTTCCCGGCATTTGGCCCGACGCTCGCGTGCGCACCGAGAGCGGGAACATCGAGCTCACGGTTCCGCGCGGATTTACCGGGCGGGTGAGCGCGCGGACGTTGGAGGGGAATCTCAGCAATCCGCTCGATAGCGGATTTTCGGAGGGGCGTCTCGATCTTCAGTCGCTCTCGGGCAATATCGTGGTGCGTACCGGCCCCTGAAACATTCCGTCAGCTGCCGCGTAGTGTAAGCGGAGGTTGACACATGAACGCTACACGATCGCTCGATCGCAGTACCTTGCTTCGCACCGTCGCTCTGGCGGCGATGCTCGGCGCAGCTGCCGTAGGAATCGCGCGCGGGGCAGCCGAGCGCACGCTGAAGCAAACGGCGAGCGTCGCGGGAACGCAGCGCGTCGTCTTCGATTGCTCGACGGCAAACGTCTCCTGCGAGATCATTGCCGTCGGCGCGTCGACCGCTCGCGTCGAGATTACGGCGCACGTTTCGGGGCCCGACGCCGCGAATGTTGAGATTTTGCGCAAGCCCGGTCGCGCGCATTTCGCCGTCGTCCTCAAAGACCAACCGAAGGGTCGCGGATCGATCTGGTCGAGCGTGCGCAACGCCTTCCGCCCGTCGTCATGGTCGCGTCCGAACGCCTTCGTGAAGGTCGAGTTGCGCGTACCGAACGGCAACGAACTCGATCTTTTCAATACCGATGACGGGATTCAGGTGCGCGGCGTCCACGCGCGCCTCTCGCTCTCCGACGTCAACGGCAGTATTTCGGCGCGCGGCAGTGCGAACGTTCACGCTTCGACCGTCAATGGTTCGCTCGATCTCACGCTTCCGGCTGCGGCACCGGAGGTCAGCGCAAATAGCGTGAACGGCTCGATCGCGATTTCCTTCGCCGGAGCGTTCACCGGGCATGTCTCGGCCTCGACGGTGAACGGCCGCGTCACCAATCCTTTCGGAGATGGAGATGGTCCCGGTCGCGTGAGTCTCTCGACGGTGAACGGCAGCATCACGCTGCAGCATGGTTAAATAGCGGCGCGCGGCAGGTGCCCGCGAGCGACGGAGAGCACCGAAGGCGGCGAGATGCTCAGCCTCGATAGCCTGCTTGTAGAATTCGATGCCGGTCGCCCGCGCG
>JAJXXM010000459.1 GCA_021781095.1 bacterium | reverse complement strand
CCGTACCGGGTGCGAACCGCAACCTCAACGCCTACATGCAGCAGGTCAAACGCTTCGCCATGGGGCCCTATCGCGAAGCGCTGAACCGCGGCGCAACGCTTTCTCCGACAGCGCGCGCAGCAATGGTCGGCCAGCTCTCCCATTATCTGGCAATTCCGGCATCGTACATCCGTCATTCAAACTTGCGCATTCCGGCGCAACGCTATATCGCCGAATTTCGCCGCGCGCAAGGTAAGACCGAAGGCATCTACGACTCACGCTATCAACTCTACACGCTCGATCGTGCGGAGATGCAACCGAGCTTGGAAGCGAGCGACGCGTCGATCGATTCCGCCTTCTACTCGCTTTCAAATGTTTATCTCCGTAACGATCTTCACTATCGAACGCCGTTGCGTTATCGGATGGGCGCGTACGCCGCCATCGCTAAGAGCGGCCCGTGGAACTTCATGCACGATGGTTGGTTGCCGCTCAACACCGCCCCGGATCTCGCGCAAGCAATGACCTACAATCCGCACCTCCGCGTTTTTTCGGCGAACGGCTATTTTGATTCAGTCACGCCCTGGTTGGCAACGGTCTATACACTCGAGCACCTTCAACTCGCACCTGCGCTCCAGCGACACATCACCTATGGGTTCTATCCGTCGGGGCACATGATCTACTTGAATGTTACCGCGCTCGGTGACTTCCACGCACAACTCGAACGCTGGTATCGGAAAATTCTCGCCCGTCGACATTAGCCGGTCGCGGCAGCGACCGATACCGCGCAGGCCTTGAAACCCGGCTCCTGCGAGATCGGATCGCGCACGTCGAGCGTCACGTCATTCACCAGGCTTCCCGGATAGCCCCAGAGCGTGAACAGCACTCCCTGCGGAACCTCCTCGGTTATCCGAGCGACGAGGTCGATCGCGCCCCGTCGTGACGCAACGCGCACCAACGTGCCGTCGCGCACGGAGGAACGGTGGGCGTCGGTGGGGTTGATCGAGAGCGTATTGTGCGGCGAGCGCGATACGAGACGCGGAATGCGGGAGAACGTATAACCACTCTGCCAAAGATCGTTCTCTCGACCGGTCACCAGCGTGAGCGGATACTGCGCATCCGGCACCTCCGGCGCCGCGAGATACTCCAGCGCCCAGAGCTGCGCGCGCCCGTCGGGGGTTGCGAATTTTGCATCGCTATAGAGCCGCTCGGTTCCCTCGGAATCGACCGTCGGAACCGGAATTTGATAGCCTTTCGATCCTGCATCGCGAAGCCGACCGTAGCTTAACCCGGCGAACGGCGATTCCGCCTTCAATTCATCGAAGATCGCTTCGGAGGATTCCCAGGCGAAATTCTTCGGTTCGCTCAACCGCTTGCCGAGTTGCGCCGGGACGTACCAGTCGGGTTTGCTCGCACCCGGCGCCGGCGCAAAGGCATCGTAGAAACGTGCGCGACGCTCCGTGTTGGTCGATACGTAGGTACTCTCACCCCACGATGCAGCCGGAAAGACGACGTGCGCGAGTTCGGTTGTCTCGTTGGGATAGATATCGGTGACCACCAAAAACTCCAAGTGATCGCGAAAGATTCTCCGCGTTCGCCCGGCGTTCGGTAACGTTACGAGCGGTTGCACGCTCGCGCAAAGCAGCGCTCTCTGCTCGCCCGCTTCAATGGCGTCGAGCTGTTCGAAGATCGTCTTGTTCGGAATGGTGACGTTACCGAGCGATCCGGCAAGCAGCGGCGGGTTCACGATCGATCCTTGATGGCCGCCGAGCGGCGAATACGAACCGCCGATTTTTCCGATATTTCCCGTCAGCAACGCGAGGTTGATGAGCGAACAGATCATATCGGTGCCGTGCGCCTGGTGCTCCAACCCTTTCCCCGAGAGAAACAGCGTCTTCTTGGAAGCCCCGATCGTTCTGGCAACCGCCGTAATCGTCGCAGCGGGTTGCCCGACGATGTCTTCTACGTTCTCCGGGGCATAGCGATCCAGCACGAGGTTGCGATAGGCCTCCAGGCCGTTGGTATGCGACGCGACGAAATTCTCGTCGTAAAGACGCTCGCTCAACAACACGTTGCCGATCGCGTTATAGAATGCGACGTCGCTGCCCGGACGAATACGTACGAAGGTTCCGTACTTTCCGGCGGCACGGGCCGCCTCGGTTTCACGAACGTCGACGACGATAAACTTGGCGCCGCTTTCGGCGCGCGCGACGATCCGATCGTAGATCACGGAGAGCGTCGCCGAAGCATTCGCGCCGGCGAGGACGATCGTATCTGCGGCTTCGATATCCGCCAATGCCCATGGGTGCGATGCATTTCCAAGGGAACGCGCAAGGCCGGCGGAACCGGTCGCAGCGCAGAGTCGTCCGTTCAGATCGTAATTCGTTATTTTCAGCGCCGCAGCGAGCTTCATATATGCATAGGCATTCTCACCACCGAACCAATCGGCATGATAGATCCCTATGCTCGATGGGCCGAAGTCTTTCAAATACCCCTGAAGTTTTTCTGCAACGTGATCGAGCGCGCTCTTCCAGGTCGCGCGTACCATGCGGCCGCCGACCCGCACGAGCGGATACAGCAATCGATCTCGCGTCGGCCCGTTTTTCCGATAGAGCGTCTCGGAGAGAAAGGCACCGCGCACGGAGTAATCACCTGAGTTGACCGGACAGCGTTCATCGGGCACGAGTTGAACGTAGCGGCCGTCGGTCAAGCGAACGATGGGGAGATCGGGTACCCTGGAATCAAAAGCGCGCGCAGTGAGTACGCGATACCCGCAACCGACATTACAGAAGCGACAACTCGTCGAACTCGAACGGAGATCGACGACGCCGGGTGCTGCAAATAGATGATCGAGGATATTCTTGCGTTTCATCGCTCGTCGCCCGTTCCGTAGAGCGCTTGATTCTCTTCGATGCTCTCGGAGTGTCCGAAGATCGGTGCAGACAGGGCAACGGCATAGAGGTTGCCGTCATGGGAGCTCTGGAGTTCGATTTCGGGCAGCGACCTCGGGGCAGGCCCGCGTTCTACTTCGCCGGAGCGGGTCGCATCGAAAACACTGCCGTGGCACGGGCACGAAAAACTCTGCGTCGCGTGTGCGTAGGCAACCTGACAACCCATGTGCGTGCAAATAAGACTGTAGGCGACGACATCACCGTTGCCGAGCAATACCGCAAGCGCCGGTGAATTTTCGTTCGGGTACGCGAAGGCGATCTTGCCTCGCTTTTTGAGCTCCTCAAGCGTTCCGATTCGTTGCTGAGGCTTCGTCGAGGGCGCCGCCTCGGCAGCCTCAAATGAAAATGCGTCGGCCGCGAGACCGCCGGCTACTGCCGTTGCGATCGTCGCGATCGACGCACGCCTGCTCATTTTCATGCTCTGCTCTCCTTCGACCGTGCAAGCGTATCGCCGGTCGATGAAGCACGGGAGAATTTCCCGTGAACGCGCGTGAAGGCGTCAGCGCTGGTCGAATGCTTCTTGCGCCGAACGTACCTCCGGCATATGTCGCTCCGCCCATTTCGCGAGTGCGCTTAACGGTTCATCGAGCGTTCGTCCGAGTGGTGTCAACGAATATTCGACGCGCGGAGGAATCTCCGGATAGAGCGTTCGCGTTACGAGTCCATCGCGTTCGAGATCGCGCAGTGTTTGCGTTAGCATCTTCTGCGATATTCCGCTCACCGAGCGTCGCAGTTCGCCGAAACGAACCGCTCCATCGCCGCGGCCGAGCATGCCGATGATCAACGTCGTCCATTTATCGGCGATGCGGTCGAGCAACTCGCGCACGGGGCAATTCCCGGAAAACGCATCCGGCTCGTTCATGGTTTCCATTTTGTTCCTATATACCATTTTGGTGCCTTATTGATTATTGGTACTTGGTATGCAATAGTTACTATACCACAAAAGGAGATTTAAATGAATAGCACCCTGCAGAAATTTGCCATCGATCCCACCCATACGTCGGTGGAGTTCCTCGTCCGCCACATGATGCTCGCGAAGGTTCGCGGCCGCTTCACCGGCGTGACCGGTTCGTTCGCCGTTCCTCAGGAAGGAACGCTGCCGACCGAGATCGAGGCGCATATCGACGCCTCCAGCATCGACACCCGCGAGGAGCAGCGCGACACGCACCTCAAATCCGCCGATTTCCTCGACGCTGCGAACTTCCCCACCCTTGACTTCGTCAGCACGAAGGCCGAAGGCTCCGGCGAGAGCTTCACGCTCCACGGCAACCTGACGATCCACGGCGTCACCCGTCCCGTCGCGCTCGACGTGACCTTCGAGGGACGCGCGACCGACCCGTGGGGCAACCAGCGCGTCGGCTTCACCGCCCACACCAAGATCGCCCGGAAGGACTTCGGCTTGACCTGGAACCAGGCGCTCGAGACCGGTGGCGTGCTCGTCGGCGACGAAGTGCGCATCGAACTCAACGTCGAGGGGATTCTCCAGACCGCATAATCATGCAACCGACACTCTATATCCCGCACGGCGGGGGGCCCTGCTTCTTCATGGAGTGGCCCGGGGAGCCGTGGAAAAACATGGAAGCGTACTTGCGTGCGCTTCCTTCGACCCTCAAGGAAGAACCGCGCGCGATTCTCGTGATCTCGGCGCATTGGGAGCGCTCGCTCCCGACGGTAACGGCGCATCCGCAGCCGAGCCTCATCTACGATTACAGCGGTTTTCCGGCGCACACCTA
>JAJXXM010000032.1 GCA_021781095.1 bacterium | reverse complement strand
GGCATCGGCGGCTTCATCGCTTCCGCGCTCGCGCGCAGCGGCGCCGAAGTCGCGGTAGTGGCACGCGGCGATCACGCCGCCGCAATCTCCCGCTCCGGTCTGCGCGTGCGCGGCGACCTCGGCACCTACACGGTGCCGCTGAACGTCGTGTCGAACCTCGATGAACTCGATGCGTTCGACGTTGCGTTGCTTTGCGTCAAGGCCCACCAGCTTCCCTCGCTCCACGACACGTTGCAACGCCTCTCGCTCGGAGGATCGTGCGTCGTCACGCTCCACAACGGCGTGCCGTTCTGGTTTTCGCGGCGGCCGCCGCTCGCAAGCGTCGACCCCGGCGGCCTCCTCGGCGCGCTCTTCGACGACCGGCGAACGATCGGCGGTGTCGTTCACGTGTCGGGGCACATCGAGGCGCCGGGAAGCATCGTCCAGAGCGGCGGCACGCGCTACGTCCTCGCGCCGATCGCCGACGGCGGAAGCGCCGACGCCATCTGCGATCGATTGATCGCCGCAATGCAGAGTGCGGGCTTGTCCCCGGAACGGAGCGTCGATCTGCGCGCCGTTCTCTGGGCGAAGCTCGCGAATAACGTCGGGCTCAATGCGGTGAGCGCCTTGACGCGCTTGTCGATCGCACCGATGCTTGCGTACGCCGAGACGCGCGAACTCGTGGCGCACCTGATCGGCGAGACCCTCGCCGTCGGTCGCGCCCTCGGCGTCGTCGGCGAGATCGATATCGAGCAGCGCATGCAGTATGCCGCGCGCTTGAGCGACGTGCGAACTTCGATGCTTCAGGACGTTCTCGCCGAGCGCACGATGGAGATCGATCCGATCGTCGGTGCGACCGTCGAGTTGGGAGAGCGCGTTGCGGTACCGACGCCGACCGTCGGCACCGTGCTGCAGTTGCTGCGCGGGCTCCAGAGCAGTTTCGCGCGGTGAGCGTGCTGCCGCGGATCGTTCCCTGCCTCGATATTCGCGCCGGACGCGTGGTGAAAGGCGTGCATTTCGAAGGGCTTCGCGACGCAGGGGACCCGCTCGAACTCGCGCGTCGCTACGAACGCGAGGGCGCCGACGAACTCGTTTTTCTCGATATCGCCGCAACGGTGGAGGGACGGACCGCGTCGCTTGAGATGCTCGCGCGCATCGGCGCCGAGTTGAGCATTCCGTTCGCCGTCGGCGGCGGCATCGAAAGCCTCGAGACGGTGCGGGCATTCCTGCGCGCCGGCTGCGATAAGGTTTCGCTGAACTCCGCAGCGGTGCGCTCGCCGGCCCTGATCGACGCAATTTCGGGAACCTTCGGAAGCCAATCGCTCGTGGTGGCGATCGACGTCCGTCGGAGCCCCTCCGGGGCGTTCGACGTCTATCTCGACGGCGGGCGGACGCGTAGCGAGCGCGGTGCGCTCGAATGGGCCTGCGAGGCGCAGCGGCGCGGCGCCGGCGAGTTGCTGGTCACGAGTATGGACCGCGACGGCACGCGCGAAGGCTTCGATATCGAGTTGACCGCAGCGATCCGGGCGGAGGTCGATATCCCCGTCATCGCTTCGGGGGGTGCCGGGAGCGTCGATGATTTTGCCGCGCTCTTCGCCGCGGGAGCCGCCGATGCGGCGTTGGGAGCCTCGGTTTTCCACGATGGAAGCATCGCGATTCCGCGGCTCAAGGAAGAACTGCGCGCGCGAGGCATAATGGTGCGACCGTGGCAACCGAGACCTTACACTGGGACGAACGCGGGCTGATGCCCGTCGCGATCTGCGACGCACGGAGCGGCGAGCTCCTGACGCTGGCGTGGGCGAATCGCGCCGCGCTCGACGAGACGTTGCAGACGCGGCGCACGGTGCTGTATAGCCGTTCGCGCGATAGCATCTGGCGCAAGGGGGAGAGTTCGGGGAACCGGCAACACGTCGTTGCGGTCAGCACCGATTGCGACCGCGATGCGCTCTGCTATTACGTTTTGCCGCAGGGCCCCGCGTGCCACACCGGTGCCCCGAGTTGCTTTCACGATCGGCTCCTCGAACCCGACGCTCCCGCCGGGGATCTTCGCCGAGCGATCGAGCACCTGCGGTCGACGATTGCCGCTCGACGCACCAGCGACCCCGACCGGTCGTACGTCGCGCGGCTGCTACGCGACGGCATCGACCGGATCGGCAAGAAGATCGGCGAGGAAGCGACCGAGGTCGTCATTGCCGCAAAGAATCCCGACGATAACGAGCTGATTTGGGAGTCGGCGGATCTCCTCTTTCACCTCTTGGTTCTGCTCGAAGCGCGCGGCATCGATCCCGATGCCGTCGGTTCGCACTTGCTGCAACGCGCAAAAACGTGACGCTTCGCGAACTCGCCGGCATCGGGCCGAAGCGGGCGCTCGCATTCGCCGCCCTCGAGATCGAAACGCCGCGCGACCTTCTGGAGCATTTCCCATTTCGCTACGACGATCTTCGTGAAGCGACCCCCGCTACGGCATTAGGCGCGCGAGGCGGCGAAGAGAATGCCGTCGGTACCGTGCTCGCCGTTCGCGAGCGGCGCGCGCGTGCGATCGAGATCGTGGAAGTCGATCTCCGCGATGAAAGCGGCCTCTTTCGCGCGAAATGGATCGGCCGCAATCGGTACGCGATCGGCCGCTTTAAAGTCGGCATGAGACTCTTCGTGCGCGGCCGGGTCGAACGTTCGCTCGCGGGTCCGGTCGTCAGCGTGAGCACCTATCGCATCCTCGAACGCGACGAACAGTACCGCGGCGCGCTCGTACCGATCTATCACGCGACGCGCGATCTCTCCAGTAAGACGATCGCCGCGGCGATCGCGCGCAATTTCCCGCGACTGCTCGAAGAAGCGCCGCCCGATCCGATTCCACCCGCGATCCTTCAACGCATCGGCTACGAGCCGGTCGAGCGCGCCTATCGGCTCCTGCACGCACCGGAGACGCCGGAAGATGCGCGGCGGGCGCGCGAGCGATTCGCCTACGGTGAATTTTTGGTTCATGCGTTCGCCTCGCTCCGGCGGCGAGCGGTGCGATCGCTCGAACGGGGCGCCGAGTCGATGCACGATGCGCGACGCTGCATCGAAGAGCTCGAACGCGACCTGCCCTTTCCTCTCACCGGCGCCCAACGGCGCGTCATCGACGAGATCGCGCGCGACCTTGCCGGTGAGGTGCCGATGAATCGATTGGTGCAGGGCGATGTCGGGAGCGGCAAAACGCTCGTCGCCGCCGCAGCAATGCTGATCGCGGCGCGGAATAACGTGCAGTCCGCGTTGATGGCGCCGACCGAACTGCTCGCCCTCCAACATGCGCAGAAATTGGGGCCGCTCCTCCTACCGTTCGGCATCGCCGTGCAACCCGTTCTCGGCAGCCAGCGCGCCTCCGAGCGGCGCGAGGCGCTGCGGCGCCTCGGAAGCGGTGAAGCCGCTGTCGCGGTTGGTACGCACGCCCTGTTGACGGAGAGCACGGAGTTCGCTCGCCTCGGGCTCGTCGCGATCGACGAACAACATCGTTTCGGCGTCGAGCAACGCGCGCGTTTGCGCGCGAAAGGGGGAACGCCGCACACGCTCCATTTAACGGCGACGCCGATCCCGCGGACGCTCTCGCAAACGCTGCTCGCCGGGCTCGATATCTCGTCGATCGACGAGTTGCCGCCCGGGCGCACGCCGATCGAGACCTACGTGCTGCGGATGAGTCGGCTCGAGCGCGCGTATCGTTTTATTCGCGAGCGCGTCGAGAAAGATCGCCGCCAAGCTTATATCGTCTGCGCCGCGATCGAGAGCGACGACGATGAAGGAACCGGACTGATCGGTGCGGTGGAAGAAGCGCAGCGCGTCGCCGCCGGGCCGTTCGCAGGGCTGCGGGTGGGATTGCTCCACGGTCGCATGCATGCCGACGCAAAAGATCGGACGATGCGGCAGTTCGCCGCCGGGGAGATCGACGTGTTGGTAGCGACGACGGTGGTGGAGGTCGGGGTGGACGTTCCCAACGCGGTCGTCATGCTGGTGCTCGACGCGCACCGCTACGGCCTCGCGCAGCTTCACCAACTCCGAGGCCGCGTCGGACGCGGCGCTGCGTCCTCCTACTGTTTGCTCGTGCATCCCGACGAGACGCCGCAGAGCGCGCGACTCGCGTTTCTCCTGGAGAGTTCCGACGGTTTCGCGATCGCCGAACGCGATCTCGAGTTGCGCGGCGGCGGCCAGCTCGGCGGCATCTTGCAGTCCGGGCACAGCGGTATGCGCTTCGGCGATCCCATCGCGGATCGGGCGCTCTTCATCGCGGCGGCCGGGGCCGCCCGCGAGATCTTCGAGCGGGACCCCGACGTGCGCGATCCCGCGAACGCGGGGCTCCGCGCGGCCCTCGTCGCCGAGCCAAATCTCCGAGATCTGCAACTTTCTTCGTAAGCCTGCGGTAAAGTCTCTATCGCCCTCTGTAACTGAAGGAGTCCTCCTATCGTGCGATTTACTCGCCCGCTCGTCGCGTTCGCGGCGGCGCTCGCCCTTGGGTTCGCCCTCGTCGGGCAAGCGCGTGCCGATTCGAACGTCACCCGCACTACGCTTTCTAACGGTCTTCAAGTCGTGGTCGTTCGCGATACGCTCGCGCCCGTCGTCACGACGATGATGAATTACAAAGTCGGCTCGAACGAAGAGCCGCTCGACGGTCTCGCGCACGCGACCGAACACATGATGTTCCGCGGCAGCAAGA
>JAJXXM010000134.1 GCA_021781095.1 bacterium | reverse complement strand
TTTGAGGACAACGCGGTCCGACCGGTTGATTCATCGCGTCTCGAAGCAACGGAAGGAGTCGTAGTGGGGTACAATCTGCTCGTTACGAATGAACTTCTTTCCCCGCGCCTCACCGTTTATGACGAGATTTCGAAAAAAACGGAAACTTTTTCTTTAAGCTTTCGTACGAAGCTCGATGGCACCGTAATGCAATGCGATGACTTTAACGATATAAGCCTCAGTAATCCAAGGTCGGCATCGCTATGGTGGGGAGAGAAGTTTGCAAAACAACATCGACTCTGCAAGCATCTTCCGCCGAGCATCATTCCAGGAAAGACGCGAGTGGTGATCATCTACTGGAACTATAATCAAGCTATTGCGATAAAGCGGACCGGCGGAATCTATAATACGTTGGACCAGAACCCACGATCTGATGCGATCTGGATCGTGCCTGACGGTTCCACGCCGCGAACGTAGCGATACGATAGAATCAAAACATCGTCGAATCACCTCACGTGTTCCGTAAATCATCCATCGTTTCATTACACCGCGAACGAGGCCGCGACAAAGATATTCCCCAGAAATAAAAAAATGCTACGCAATCGATTGGAACGGCAACCGTCCAGGGTGGGCCGCGCATCTGCGGCCCTACTGGTAATCTCCGTGTTGCTTTTGTCCGGGCGAGGAGATGCGAAAACCCTATGCTACGCTCCGCGGAAAGTAGGCGGATGGATTGGTGGTTCAGGAGATCAGGTCACCAACGAAATCAAAACAACCGAGGTGGTGACGAACTCCGGCGATGCAAATGTTCTTGGATGGTTGTTTCAACTTGCAAATGGGCGATGGTATTTCCAGCCGGCTCTCAAATATGAAATAACGACGAAAACTGGTCGATCATCCGTTTCTACATTCAGGATGGACGACCGGATCCGGGGTGGTATCGCGTTGCGAATTTCATCGCCCACGACGGTGCAGATTTTAGAAGCTATGCACCGCTACCTCGCATCGATGGGTAAAAAAGAATCCGCTCTTCCAGCGTCATGGAGAACCGTTATGACCGGGAGGGCACGAATGGCGATTGGTTCATGTAAGTAAGGGTTCGTCGAAAGAGCCCAGGATTATCTAGGAAGCGCGCACCCGAGCGTAGTCGTCACGACGCGAACGGCGTGCGCGTTGCCCTATCTGTTATGTCGATTGCATCGTTGTTGATTGTGCGAGCGCACAAACGGTGCGACTCCTCGTGAAGCGCGCGGTCAGGAAGAACCTGCGGGCGCCAACCCGAATAGGGGGTAGTACGGATCGCATGACAAATATTTGGCCAGTCATGATTATTCCCGCGCCTCTTTTTCATAACATGCCTGAATGGGTGCAATGCGCCGGCTCGATGGAAACCGGATCGCCGGTCGTGGCCGCGAATCAAAACCTTGGGCGTTATATTCGCTCTATTTCGCGACTCGTGAATGCCGGAGGAGTGACGGCTGGTTGGGTTTACTTGGTCGACGATAATGGGCCGCATCGTGAAGAGGTCGTACAGGCCACCAGGAAAATGAGGCGCAAGGATCGCGAATATTTCCGCGTTCATCTCATTCCGGGCACCCCGGTGTTGTCCGTCGCAGCCCTTCAACGAAAAATTCCCCGTGGACTTCGGGTATTACCATGTAGCGAAAAATGACGGGGACGATGCGATAGCCGCTAGCTCTCCACGTCGCGAAGTCGGGCCGAAATTCGGGTCCGACCCCCATGATTCGCGCGCCGCACCCCGAAGCAACGCCCATGAAAAGATTCGCTCGCCCGTTGCTCGCCGCGCTCTCGGCGCTTGCCCTTCTCGCCGTCGGCCCCTGGCCGCGCCCGAAGATGGCAATCTCGCCGCCGATGGGGATCGGCCATCACGGCATGGTGGTGACCGAGCAGCGCTACGCCTCGCAGGTGGGGCTCGACGTCCTCAAACACGGCGGGAACGCCGTCGATGCGGCGGTCGCGGTCGCCTACGCACTTGCGGTCGTCGATCCGTGCTGCGGCAATATCGGCGGCGGCGGCTTCATGCTGGTGCGGATGCACGACGGGCGCAGCGCCTTTATCGATTTTCGCGAGGTCGCACCGGCGCGGGCGACGCCCTCGATGTACCTCGACAAGCACGGCAACGTCGTGCCCGGGCGCTCCACCAAGGGCTGGCTCTCGATCGGCGTCCCAGGGACGGTCGCCGGCATGGAGACCGCGCGCAAACGCTTCGGCACGATGTCGCGCGCTGCGCTGATGGCGCCCGCGATCGCGCTGGCAAAATACGGCTTCACCTTCACCGGCGGCGATCTCATCCCGTTCCGCGGTTCGCTCGCCGAGGGCTATAGCGGCGCGTACACCTTTGCAAAGCAAGCGAATCTGCGTGCGATTTGGATGCCGAACGGGCATCTGCCGGTTCCCGGGCAAGTGGTGAAGCAGCCCGAGCTCGCGCGCACGTTGGAAGAGATTTCGCGTGGCGGGTCGGCGGCGTTCTACCGCGGCCCGATCGCGCGCGCGATCGTTGCGGCAAGCAACGCCAACGGCGGCATCCTTTCGATGCGGGATTTCGCCGACTACCATACCGTCGTCAGCACGCCGACCGCCTGCGATTATCACGGCTACAAAATCATTTCGTCCCCGCCGCCGAGTTCGGGCGGCGTAACGATCTGCGAAATCTTGCACATCGTCGCGCCCTATCCGTTCACGCAGTGGGGTTGGCACTCCATCAAAGAGACGCATTATCTCGTCGAGGCGGAGCGACGGGCGTATGCCGACCGCAACGCCTACCTCGGCGATCCCGCTTTCGGCGCCGAACCTATCGCGCAGTTGCTCTCGCAATCGTACGCCGCAAAACTGCGCGCGCAAATTTCGCCGGATCGTGCGACGCCGTCGAGCGAGGTGCATCCCGGGCTCGGCGTGCATTGGCACGAACATCGCGATACCACGCACTTCTCGATCGTCGATCGTTGGGGAAATGCCGTCGGCGTCACCTACACGCTCAACGATTGGTTCGGGTCGGGCGTGATGGCCGGAACGACCGGTTTCTTTCTCAACGACGAGATGGACGATTTCACCTCGAAGCCCGGCGTGCCGAATATGTACGGGTTGGTGCAGGGAAAAGTCAATGCGATCGAGCCGTTCAAGCATCCGCTCTCATCGATGTCGCCGACGATCGTGCTGCATAACGGAAAACTCTTCATGGTAACGGGAAGCCCCGGCGGTTCGCGGATCATCACGATCACGTTGGAGACGATCCTCAATGCCCTCGATTTCGGAATGAATGCGATGCAGGCGGTCGACGCGCCGCGGATCCACATGCAGTGGCTCCCCGACGAAATACAGTACGAACCGGGGGCGTTCGCTCCGACGGTCATTCTGGCGTTGGAAAAGGAAGGCTATCGGATGCAGCAGATACCCACCTGGGGCTCGGCGCAAGCGATCCTGGTCGATCCGACAACCGGCGTACTCGAAGGCGGGAGCGACCGGCGCCACCCCGCCGGCGCAGCGCTCGGGTACTAAGCGAAGCCGTTTCCCATCCGAGGTGCCTATGCTACCTCAGCAAATACCACGGCGGAGGCGGCTGGTACGGGGAGCCCGTCCTCTCGCATCCCCTCGATATGCAGCTCTATGGCGTCACGAATGTTCTGCTTGGTCTCCTCAAGCGTCTCACCAGTCGCCACGCATCCGGGCAAATCGGGTGCGTATGCCGAAAAGTTCCGCTCGCCTCGCTCGATGATCACTGGATATTTCACTTCCAACCTGGAGTTCGTCGCCCTCGCGCCCAGGTACTGTCACGCGGCCCGGCTTGGACGGATGCTTAAATTGCCGATGGCTGCCGCGAGTTGCCACGACAACCCAGCCCTCCTCCGACAAGCGTCGAAGAACCTCACGAACACGTATCGGCATGGCCCGTTTTTTCGCCGCACGGTTCGTGATCGCCCGCGAAGCTCGTCGCCGCACCGGTCCGACCTTCCCGCGAGGGCCAAAGGGTCGGCACCTGGTATAACGCGGACATGCAGACGCTGACCCCCCAACGCTTGAGGGAGCTTGACCTCAAGGCGACCGACGTGCGCGAAGGCATCATTCGCGCGTTGCTCGCCGCCGGCTCCGGGCACTCCGCCGGCTCGCTCGACATGGCCGACATTTTCACCGCGCTCTACGGACACGTGATGCGCCACCGCCCCGAGGAGCCGAACTGGCCGCAGCGCGACCGCCTGCTGCTCTCCTGCGGACACATCGCTCCGGTCCGCTATTCGGCAATGGCGAATTTCGGCTACTTTCCGGTCGACGAGCTGCTGACGTTGCGAAAATTCGGAACCCGCCTTCAAGGGCACCCCGAACGCGTCTCGCTGCCGAGCGTCGAAACGACCTCGGGACCGCTCGGCGAAGGGCTCGCGCAGGGCGTCGGCATGGCGCAAGCGGCGAAGATGGACGGCGCCGATTTCCGCGTCTACGTCGTCACCTCCGATGCCGAGCACCAATGCGGCCTGCATTGGGAAGCGATGATGACGGCGGCGAAATTCAAACTCGATAATCTGCTCTGCATCATCGACCGCAATTTCATTCAGATCGACGGCAGTACCGAAGAGATCATGCCGCTCGAGCCGCTCGCCGATAAATACCGCGCCTTTAACTGGGAAGTCTTCGAATGCGACGGCCACGATATCGCGGCGTTCGTCGCGACGGTGGAACGCGCGCACGCCGTCAAAGGCAAACCACAGGTCATCATCGCGAAGACGATTCCCGGTAAGGGCGTGAGCTACATGGAGGGCGACTATACCTGGCACGGCAAGCCGCCCAATGCCGAGCAAGCAAAAACCGCACTCGCAGAACTCGCGGCAACGCGGGAGAGGATTCTCGCGCATGTCTGATACGCAAACCCTCGATCGTGCGGCGCAAGCGATGTCGCTGGTCGATTATCGCGACACCGCCAACCTCAAGCAATTGCCGACGCGCAACGGCTTCGGCGAAGGGTTGCTCGAAGCGGCGCGCGCGAACCGCAACGTCATCGGCATCTGCGCCGATCTCTCCGAATCGACGCGCTTCGAGGCGCTCAAGAACGCGCTCCCCGAGCAATATCTCGAGATCGGCGTCGCCGAGCAGATGCTCGTTGCGATGGCCGGCGGGCTCGCCGCGGTCGGCAAGATTCCGTGGATCGCAAGCTACGCAATGTTCAATCCCGGGCGCTCGTGGGAGCAAGTGCGCACGATCATGGCGCTCAACGAGACCAACGTGAAGATTGCGGGCGCGCACGCCGGCGTCTCGGTCGGCCCCGACGGCGCGACCCACCAAGCGATCGAAGATATCGCGATCATGCGGGTGATTCCGCACATGTTCGTCGTCGTGCCGTGCGACAGCGTGCAAACGAAGAAGGCGACGCTCGCGCTCTCGCAGACGTTCGGCCCGACCTACCTGCGTTTCGCGCGCGAGAAATCCGCGATCGTCACCAGCGAAGCGACGCCCTTCGAAATCGGCAAAGCGCAAGTCTTCCGTGAAGGCTCCGACGTCGCGATCGTCGCGTGCGGCATCCTCGTCTATAACGCGTTGATGGCCGCCGACAAACTCTCGCGCGAGCGCGGCATCGAATGTCGCGTCGTGAATAACCACACCGTGAAGCCGATGGACGAAGCCGCAATTCTCGACGCGGCGAAAACCTGCGGCGCGGTGGTGACGGTCGAAGAGCACCAGATACACGGCGGCATGGGTTCGCGCGTTGCGGAAATCCTCGCGGCGAAGCACCCGACGCCGATCGAGTTCATCGGCGTCGACGATCGCTTCGGCCAGTCCGGCGATCCCGTCGAACTGATCGAACACTACGGCATGGGCAGCGCGGCGATCGAAGCCGCGGTGCTGCGCGCGCACGCGCGCAAACGCGCCTAGCGCAGTTGACCGACAGAATAGCGCGGACGATCTGGATCGCGGCGCTCGTCGTGTCGGTCGCCCTTGCGTCGCGCGCGTCTGCGGCGCCGAAGGCGCCAAACGGCATCGCTATTTTGTATGCGAAAGGACCATTTGCGCACCATTACGAGGCCGACGCAACGCTGGCGTTACCGCGGGTTCGTTCGCAGAAGTCGTGGTATAGCGTTTGGATGATGTTGGTCGCAGATCGCGGCGTCGCACCCTTAGGATTCCTACAAGGCGGGCTCATTCGGTGGGCCGGCGACGGCTACGCACTGAGCGCGTTCGTTGCGTTTCGACGACCGGGAGGTTCGCTGGTTTTCCGAGATCTTGGGAAACTTCGTGCCGGGGCACATCGCGTGCGCTTGCTCGGAGGCGGTAATAGCGTGCGTTTTCAGGTAGACGGAAAAACGCTCTTCGAGTTCTCTCGCCATCGCTACATGCCGAAAGGTTCGGAGACGTACCTTCAGGTCGGCGCCGAGGTAAAGGCCCCCTTCGATCGTGCCGTTGGCACGGTTTGGCACCTACGCCTTCGTCGCGACGGCGAGCGGCGCGCGCGGAGATGGGACCCCGCATGCATTCGATACGATCGCGGCCTGCACTTCGTACGAGTTGGATACCGATTTGTTGCCGATGGATATTTTAATGCGGCGCTGCCGAGTGGATTTATCGGTTGTCGCGAGTTCGGGAAAGGCTAAGCGTTCGGCGGGCTCGCAGGGACTTGCTGGAGCGTGATCAGCACCCCGCCGGTCCATCCGGCGAAGAGATTGTAGAGCGCGGTGATGATGGCGAGCGCGATAAACGCAAAGACGCCGTAGAAAAGCGGGAAGATCACGATCATCAGCGGCCCGACCATCATGAATGGATACGCGTAGGGCATGCCCATGTGCCCCATCCCCGCCACGATCATCGACGAAAACAAGGAAATGACGATCGCAAGAACGAGCGCGACGCCGGCGTAGAGGAGCGCGCCGAGCGAGGCGACGCTGAGAACGTCAAGGTGTTGTATTCGATAGTTCATGGGAGCGACTTCGCGCCGCTCCCATGGAGACCTGGAGCACGGTTGCGGCTTTAGCGGCGCAATCCGAGATCGGCGATGAGCTGCCGGTACTTCTCGATATCTTTGCGCTGCAGATAGCTCAGTAACCGACGGCGCTGCCCGACCTGCAACAGGAGGCCGCGGCGGCTGTGGTGGTCTTTCTTGTGAATCTTGAGATGCTCGGTCAGTTGATTGATCGAGTGGGTGAGAATCGCGACCTGGACTTCAGCAGAACCGGTATCGTTGGTTCCGCGACCGTATTTGCCGGCGATCTCCGCCTTTTGCTCTTTGGTTAATGGCACGAAGGGCTCCTTACAACAGGATAGGCTCGCTCGGGTGCAGAGACTCCGCCCCGGCGACTGAGGGACTATACCAGAGAATTGGCCTCGATGCCAAGCAGGGGAGCCTTCCCGGGTCATCCTTGCCTGCGTTCGTGTCGCTCCTCGTGGTAGCGGCGCACAAACTCGGCGAACTTCTCAGAGGCGCCCTCTCGTTCGCTCCAGGTCGCGACACTCTTCAGGTCGATCTCGCCGCTCTGCGCAACGTCGAGGGCGGTTCGTAAGGAGCTCCGATCGCCCCAATGATAGAAAGCCGCGAGGCGGTCGCATACGGAATCGGTGCGCGAAAGAACGTGGAGAACGCTATTCCCTCGCCTGATGGTCTCGTAGGTCCGAACGATCGTTTCGCCGATCGAGAGCGGGCCGGGCGGGAATTCCAGTACGAACGGCGTCTTGGGGTGATGATAGAGACCGGCTTTTTCGATGAAGCCGAGCTCGCGAAGCGCCGATGCCGCTGCGCGGGGATTTTGATTCCAAGTAACGATGAAGTCGGCGTCTGCCGACTGATAGCGCTCGGGCGCGTAATACACCGCCGCACTGCCGCCGGTAAGCACGGCGATGGCTCCCGTATGCTGCAAGGCCGTGCAGACCGTAAAACAAACCTCTACGAGCGTTGACTGGCGCGTAATCTCCACGTGCTACAGGACTTTCCCCGCGCGTCGAGGCCGCCGCCGTATCGATTCGACTGCATGCACGAGCGACTCGTCTGCGAGAGAAAGACGCAACAGCAGTGTGCGAAGTTCGCCCGCAGCAAAGTAGGATGGGTTCAAGCGTATCTCGCGCTGCGTGCCTCTCAGGCGCGATGCGAGAACGCCCTGGCGTTCGAGGTCGTTGATGATGCGCTGCGCGCTTGCGAGGGGCACGGCCGCTACGCGGCCGACCTCACGGGGATAGGATTGCTCGAGCAGGGCGGTGGCCAGCAGAATGCGTGTTCGCGCCGACGAGCCAAAGAGGCGAAGGCCGGGTTGTTTCATAGGAGGAGAGTAACAAAAATATGGTCACGTGACAACAAAAATGAATCCAACGATCCTTCTAACGCGGGTGGGCCTTTGTCACGAGATTGAGAGGAGGCGCTTTACGAGGCTGCGCACGGCATCCGTGGTCGCTCCATCAACTTTCCCAGCGATCTCGGCCTTTCGAACCCTCCAACTACTGGGGCGTGCTCTCTGCCTCATCGAGCGAGAAGATCCACCAGCGTGGGCTCCCACGCTTCGCGCCGCGGTCGAAATAGAGCACCGCAGTCGCGTCACCGATGATGCGCAGCTCGAACCAGTGCCGCTTGAGGTAGGTATCGTCGCGATCCGCCTTCGACGAGCGCCAGGTGCGCAGGGTCGCTTCGACCTCGTAGCGCTCGCCGTCGAACGTAAATGCCGTCGGCGCCGCCGGTTCGAGTCGCCCAAGTGCGTCCTCGGCTGCCGTCGCGCTCTACCGAAGCGGCGTCGGGTGCCCATCCTTGTCCACCGCAACCATCACGAAGGTCCCGACCGTCGCCAGCCGGCGCTCCCCGTTGGCGGGGTTCTCGGCCCAGAGCTCGACCTCCAGGGTCACCGAGGTCCGGCCGACCTTGGCGATGCGCGCGATCGTTTCGGCGAACTCGCCGACCTTGATCGGGGCCCGAAAATCGATCCGATCCATCGAGGCGGTTACGAAGGTCCGCCGGAAGGCGCGCGCCGCGGCGATGCCCGCGACGATATCCATCATCGCCAGGGCCTTGCCGCCAAAGAGCGTCCCGTGATGGTTTGCATCGTTGGGGAAGACGATCTCGGTGCGACGCTCGACGATTTGCTCGGGTTCTATCATACGTGGATAGTATCATCACACAGCGTAGCGATGCACGCGCCTACTTCGATCACGGCTGGCTCAAGACGTATCATTCGTTTAGTTTTGCCGATTATTACGACCCGGAAAATCTTCACTGGGGGGCGTTGCGCGTTTTTAACGACGACGTCATCGATCCAGGCCAAGGTTTCGGTACCCATCCGCATCGAGACATGGAGATTCTCACCTACGTTCTCGAAGGCGAACTCGAACATCGCGATTCGATGGGGAACCACGGCGTCGTCGCACCCGGAGGGGTGCAGTATCTCTCCGCCGGCACCGGCATCACGCACTCGGAGTTCAACCATTCGAAAGAGCGCCCGGTGCATCTCGTGCAGATGTGGGTGATGCCGCACGCAAAAAATCTTACGCCGCGCTACGGCCAAGTGGATTTTACGCGCGCGGATCGTCTCGACCGCTGGTTGCCGATCGCGACCGGGCAGCCGGGTATCGAATCGCGAATCGCCATCTGGCAGGATGCGACGTGTTACGTCGCGCGCGTCGAGAGCGCGCCGCTTTCGCTCGCACTCGAACGCGACCGCTACGGCTTTCTCTTCGTCGCGAGCGGCGAGGCCGAGGTAGCCGGGGAGCACCTGAAAGCCGGCGACGCGCTTCGTTTGCGGGGACCGTACGACGGCACGATACGCGCGAAGGGAGCCGAACTCGTTTTCTGGGATACGCCCTCGATAGACCAGGCGCGCCAAGCCTGAGAAACGAAGCGGTAATAACGCTATGGGAAATACGATCGCCGTCATCTACGGCTCGGTGCGAAGCGAACGGCAGGGCATTCGGGTCGCGCGATTTTTACTCAACGCGCTCCGAGAACGTGGCGACACCGGCGTGATGGTCGATCCGGTCGACTATCCGTTGCCGCTGCTCGATCGCATGTATAAAGAGTACGAGCGTGGCACGGCGCCGGCGATCATGGAGCGACTCGCCGAAATTTTTCGCGCGGCCGATGGCTTCCTCATCGTTTCGGGAGAGTACAACCATGGCATTCCCCCGGCGCTCAAAAACATGCTCGACCATTTCATGAACGAATTTTTCTGGCGCCCGGCTGGGCTCGTCACCTATTCGAACGGGCGCTTCGGCGGCGTGCGGGCGGCGATGCAATTGCGCGCGACGCTTCCCGAACAAGGAATGATCACGATTCCATCGCTCCTGCCGTTTGGAAACGTCGGCACCGCCTTCGACGAACACGGCACGCCGAACGACGCATACATTCCGACCTCGACGAAGGCATTTTTAGAAGAGTTTACATGGTACGTCGAAGCGCTCCGCGATCGACGCGCGAAAGGCGTTCCCTATGAATAGGAGTTCGCGATGAGCGCCCCCGCACGCGTGGCATTGGTGACCGGTGCGAGCAGCGGGCTCGGCGCCGCGACCGCGCTCGCGCTCGCACGCGACGGACACATCGTTGCGGTTGCCGCGCGACGTCGCGAACCGCTCGAAGAGATCGCCGCACGGGCGCGCGCCGCGGGTGCGCGCGAGGCCCGTGCCTTTCCATGCGATCTGAACGACGACGGCGAGCGCGCGCGGCTGCTCGACGATGTCGGCTCGGCGTTCGGCGGTATCGATATTCTCGTCGCAAACGGCGGCGGCCCGAAACCGGGATCGTTCGAGCAGCTCTCGCTTGAGGATTGGGATGCTGGGTATCGCATTGTTCTGCGCTCGATGCTCGCGCTGGTCTATCGCGTGCTGCCGCTCATGCGCGAACGCCGGTGGGGACGCATCGTCGCGCTCACCTCGACGAGCGTCAAGCAGCCGATCGGAAATCTCGCGCTCTCGAACGCGCTTCGTACCGCGCTGGTCTCCGCGCTGAAAGGTGCGGCGACCGATGTTGCCGCAGCGGGGATCACGATCAACAGCATCGCCACGGGGCGTTTTCTCACCGATCGATTGCGTTCGCTCTACGGGAGCGAGGAAGCGCTCGAGGCGGCCGCACGCAGCGAGGTTCCGATCGGGCGCGTTGGCTCGCCGCAAGAACTCGCCGATGTGGTGGCGTTTCTCTGCAGCGAGCGCGCTTCGTACCTTACCGGTCAGACGATCTCGGTCGACGGCGGGCTGACGCGCGCACTCTTCGGGTGATGTCCGCCGGATTTATCTGCGTCGCCGAGCGCTCCGCGCTCGCTCGGAATGCGGCGATCTCACGGAGCGTCGGCGCCTACGAGGTCGCCATTTTCGATGTTAATGGCGAGCTCTTCGCCCTGGAAAACGCGTGCCCGCATCAAGGCGGGCCGCTCGTCGAAGGGAGCGTGCGGCAGGGAGTCGTCACTTGTCCGTGGCACGCGTGGCGTTTCGATCTGCGAACCGGATGCATGACTTTGGGCGATTTCGCGCGCGTCGCACGGTTTGCGGTACGAGAAGATGAGGGCCGAATCTGGCTCAGCGAGGAACCTATCGAAGAATGAATCAGCAGATACCGGTTTGGGATGCACGCCTCGGCACGGCGGGTGGCCCGACCTTCGGAGCCGCGCTCCAAGCACTCGCACGCGAGCGCGGCGTTGGCGATCCCGAGTTGGTGGCCGCGCTCGGCTGTACGGCGGAAGATCTCGCCGAGCTCTATGCGGGGCACCTCCGGATCGGGCCGAGCCTGCTCGCGCGGCTCGCACAGGTGCTCCGGCTGCGCCCCATCGAGTTCATGCAGAAGAGCGCGCTGCTCTCGCTCGACGTCTATGCCTTCGGCCTCGACCCGCTCTTTTTTCTCCCCGAAGGGCAGCTCCGCTACGACGCGCGCATCTACATGCGCGAGATCAATCCGCGACACGCGGTCCCCGAGGGCGACATGACGAAGCGGAACCCCATCCTGCACGCGCTCGGAGAGGACCCCCTGCTCGACGCGCTCGGGCGGATCGAAATCGAGCTCACCTATCTGCTCCGCGTCGCCTCGCAGGCGACCGGCGGAACGCTTTAGCTCGGGAAAGCAGAGGTTCGCACCCTCCAGCGCGAACCGCCCTGGCCATGCAAGGAGTTCAAGGTAAACGTATCGCCGCGCTCGTGGGCGATGGATTCGAAGAGATGGATTTAACCGAGCCGCGCCGCGCCTTCGAGGAGGCCGGTGCGATCGTAACGATCGTCGGCATCGACGAGCGTGCGCGTGCCCGCATCCGCGGGAAGCGGGGGCTCGATGACGGTATCCTGGTGAAGGCCGAGGAGCTCGTTGCCGATTGCACCGCCGAAGATTTCGATGCGTTGCTCGTGCCGGGAGGGCTCTCGCCCGACCGCATACGTGCCGACGCCGAAGTGCAGCGCTTCGTTCGCGAGTTCGATGCGGCGAAAAAACCGATCTTCTCGATCGGGCACGGCGCACAGGTCCTGATCTCGGCGCAGCTATTGCGCGGTCGTCAGCTCACCGGCGCGCATTCGATCGCCGACGATATTCGCAACGCCGGCGGCCTCTATCGCGATCAACCGACCGCCCAAGACAGCAATATCATCAGCACGCGTGGAGGCGAGGATCTCCCGCAATTCAATCGTGCGATGATGGAAAAACTCGCACTCTCCTCAGCGACGGTCTAATTCTTACGCAGATCCACTCACTCGCTCTTCACGGCGCGGACGGCGTCGAAAGTGGGCTTCGCATCGCCGGGTCTTCGGGCCCGGCGATGCTCTTCATTCACGGCGTCGGATCGACGGCAGAGATTTGGGACGCGCAATTGCTCGCGTTCGCATCGCGCGCGCGCTGCGCGGCGCTGGAATTGCGGGGAAACGGCGCCGTTCCCGATCCCGACCCCGCCGCGATTACTCGCGCGGGGTACGCACTCGACGCGATCGCCGCGCTCGATGCGATGAATGCGGAGAAGGCCCTCATCGTCGGGTGCAGTCTCGGCGGCGTCGTCGCCTTCGAACTCGCACGCCGCGTACCCGAACGGCTCGCCGCGCTGGTGTTCGTCGGGAGTTTTGCAAAGTACCCCGATGCAGAGGCGTACGTCGCACGCATTCTCGCCGCCGTCGAAGCGGCCGGCGATATGGCGACGTTCGCACGCGCTCGTACGATGCAGCTGGGGTTGCCGCCGCAACGCGAACGCGAAACCATCGAACAGATGGCGCGGAAGAGCCGCGCGTCCTACGAGGCTGCGACGCGCGCGACCTGGACCGGGGATTATAGCGCCGATCTCGGATCGATTCGCGTACCGACGCTCGTCGTGGTCGGAGAGCGGGATAGCGTCGCTCCTCGCGCGCTCTCCGAGGAAATCGCCGCAGGCGTTCCGTCGGCTTCGCTGGTCGAGATACCCGGTGCCGGACACGTCGCAAATGCCGATGCGCCGGCGGCGTTCGATGCGTGTTTGCGCGCTTTTCTCGACCGGATCGCCGCGTCGTGAGCAGTCCGTATCCCTTAAGTCCCGAACGGGAGCGCGCGCGCCTCAAAGTTCTCGATTCCTATCAAGTCCTCGACACCGGCGACGAAGCGATCTTCGATGCGTTCGTGGCGCTTGCGGCGGAGCTCGCCGACACTCCGATCGCCCTGGTCAGCCTGATCGACGAAAAGCGGCAATGGTTTAAGGCGCGTCGCGGCATCCAAATCGAGGAAACACCGCGCGAACAGGCATTCTGCGCGTACGCACTCGACGACCGCGTTACGACGTTGGAAGTGGAGGATGCGAGTGCGGACGATCGCTTCAAGGCGAATCCGCTCGTCACCGGCGGTCCCGGGATTCGGTTCTACGCGGGGTTCCCGCTGGTCGCTCCCGACGGATCGCGTTTGGGAACGATCTGCGTGATCGATCGCAAACCGCGCACGTTAACCGACGGGCAGCGCGATGCGTTAATGGCGCTCTCCCGCGCCGTCATGGCGGTCCTCGACGCGCGGCGCGAATTTTACAACCTCTTCGAATCGGCGCGGCTCGACGTGCTGACCTTCGATGCCGATACGCGAAAAATTGTCTTTGCCTCGGTGGGTGCGGCGAAACATCTCGGGTACGATCATCGCGCGTTGCTGGGCAAAGAGATAACGCAGGTGTACGAGGGGCTGACCGAATCGCGGATGCTCGCGGCGATCGAAACGATGCGCGGCGGCAACCCGTGGGTCGCCGAAACGACCGCTCGGCGCAGCGACGGCTCGTCGTTTCCGGTAGAAATTCGCGCCGACCTCAGCGGCTTCGAGGGCGACCGGCGCATACTCGCGCTCGCGGCCGACATCAGCGTTCAAGTCGGAAACCGGCGTCGCCTCGACCTGCTTTCGCGAGCGATGAACGAAACCGCCGAGATGCTTCGCATCTTCGAGGTCGACGAAACGAGCGGCCGCCTTCGGTTGATCTATATGAACGACGCCTTCGAACGAGCGACCAACTGGAGGGCGGTCGAGGTCGTCGGCAAAGATCCTGACGATTTTCGCTTTGGAATGCCCGACGACGACGGCATGCGTCGCTTGCGGGCGGCGATGCAAGCGGGCTCGCCCGCGCGCGAACAGGTCGTCGAGTATCGCCGCGACGGCAGTGGATTTTGGGCGCTCCGTTCCTGCACGCCGATACGCGACGTCCGAGGAACGATCACGCATTGGGTGCTGGTAGAACGAGACGTTAGCGCGGACGTCGAGGAGACCGCACGCCTCGAAGAGCAAAACGACCGGCTGGCGGCGCTCGCGCGATCGGCGCGAGAGATCGTGGCCGCTCTCGACGGCAAGGGACTCGTCGAATTCGTCGTTCGCGGCGCGCAGAAAGTATTGGGCGCGAGCGGACGTATTCTTGCGAAGCAGCGTGACGGCAGCGTCGTTGAAGTCCGCGACAGCAGCAGCCCCATCGATCCCGGAGCGGCGCCGTTTATCTGCGAGTTATCGCGCCGTATCGGTGAGGACGGGGCGGCCGTGCTCTCCGACGATCGTTTCGATGCCGCCGTCGGCATCGGCCGAAGCGATCGATTCGATTTGGTCCTGCGCCTGCATCGCGACATTCGGCCGTTCGAACGGCACGATCTCTTTCTGCTCGATCTCTTCGCACAGTTCGTGGCGGTAGCCGTGCGTAATACCTCGCTCTACGGCGAGGTCGAACGTCGACGAAATGCGATCTACGAATTGAGCCGTACGAAGAGCGATCTTATAGCGATGCTCGCTCACGATTTTCGCGGTCCGCTCACGACGATCGTCGGCTTTGCCGACCTTCTCGGTGAAGTCGGCGAGCTCAACGATGAACAGCGCTCCTTCACGCAGGCGATGAAGCAAGCCGCGCTCGATCTTTCCAACCTCGCCGCCGACACGCTCGCCCTGTCGCGATTGGAGCGCAACGAGTTGGTGCTCTCGTTCGGCGAGGTGGATATCGAATCGCTCCTGCGCGATCTCGCGCTGAGGTACGCGGATCGTCGAGAGATCGGAATTTCCGTCGACGGAGATTCGAAAATTATCGGCGACGGCGATCGCCTCACGCAAGTGTTTTCGAACCTTATCGAAAACGCAATAAAATACTCACCGAACGGGGAAGCCGTCGAAGTGCGAATTCATCGGGAGACCGACGGCATCGTCGTAACAGTTCACGATGGCGGTATCGGCATTCCACACGCGGAGATCTCCTCGCTCTTCGAGCGTTTCACCCGCGCCTCGAACGCGCGGAAACTCAAGATTCCCGGGACGGGCTTCGGACTTTTCCTGACGAGGCAATTGGTGCGCCTTCACGGGGGAACGATCGAATTGGCGAGCGAGGAAGGGAAAGGCACGACCGTCACCGTTCGGCTGCCGTTCGGCCCGGCGGAAAGTCGGCGCCCACACGCCGTCGCGCTCGTCGGCTCCGGGGAGCGCATCGTCGTACTCGCCGACGAACTTCGCGAGGCGGGCTATCGCGTGCGTATCGCGGCGCTGATCGACGAACTCGGAGCCCTATTGGAGCGTGAACCGGTTGGTGCGGTCGTGCTCGCTTCGGCGCTCGATGACGGCGGGGCCGATGGAGCCGCGGCGCTGCAGACGATGCTGCGCGAACGCGGGATCCCGCTGGTGACGATCGGAGAAGGCAACGACGCGGACGTTCGGGCGAAGGCGCGGGTCGAGGGGCCGCCGACCGCCGATGCGTTGCTACGCGTTCTCGACGAGATGTTCGGAGCGAGCGTCGCCGCCGCTTCCAGCCGTCCCTAGAACGGGCCGGCGAAACGAAACGTGTTCTTTCCGGCGGATTTCGCTTCGTAGAGCGCTTTATCGGCGGCATCGAGGAGCGAGGCCTCCGCAATTCCGTGCCACGGATAGACCGCAATGCCGACGCTCAAGCCGACGCGCAACGCCTTTCCGTCGAACGAGAACGGCTCGTGAAGCGACTCGATGAGTTTTTCGGCGAGCGCGGCGGCGTCTTCGGGGATGCGCGAGAGCTGTTGCAGGACGGCGAATTCGTCGCCGCCGAGCCGAGCGAACGTATCGCTTTCGCGTAAGATCGCCCCGAGGCGTTCGCCGAACGCACGCAGGAGCGCGTCGCCCGCCGCATGGCCGTGAAAATCGTTGACGCTTTTGAAGCCGTCCAAATCGAGAAATAGCAATGCGAACGGCCGATTGTAGCGCTTCGCTCCGGCGATCGTCTGCGTGAGACGATCTTCAAAAAGAGCGCGGTTCGGCAATCGCGTGAGAGGATCGTAAAAGGCCAGATTGTGCATGTGTTGGTGCGCGATCCGTTCGGCCGCGATATTTTTCACCACTGCGGAGACGCCGACGATCTCCCCGTCCATAGAGAGCGGAGTGAAGCGTACGCGGATCGGGATCGGCGGCATCTCCGCCGACGCCTTCAGGACGCTATCGAACTCTTGCGCCTCTCCCACGAGCGTTTGGCTGAAGGCCTCGCGCGCTTCATTCGCCGCGCCGGGCTCTAAAAACTCAAACCAGGAATCGGCGACCCGTTCGTCCGGCGATAGCGCGAACATCTCCTCGAACATCGCGTTTTTTCGGAGCACGCTTCCATCGAGGCCCAAAAATGCGATGGAGTCGACGTTGTGCATGAAAAAGGAACGATAGCGCTCGCGTTCGGCGCGAACGGACGATCGAACGGCGTCGCGGGGATCGCGAATCTCGACGACGCCGCGGATCGTGCCCGTTTCATCGGGAACGCCGATGAGATAGGCATCGAGAAAGGCGACCGGCTCGCCCGCTTGCGCGCGAACGAAGGCGTGCCGTGCGTGGGCGAGATCGTCGGGGGAGAAGCGATCGAGAAAATGCTTCGCGACGCTCGGATCGGCATCGACGAGGCAGCCGCTGAGATCGTAGTATGTGAGGGAGGGTTGCTCCGTGCGCTCCACCTCCACTCCTTCGGCGGCGTGGCCTCGTTGTCATAGGGAGAGGGGCCCCTTTAGCGGATGCGATGCTCCGCGGAGTAGACGTTCGCACGACGGTCGCGAAGAAAGCCCACCAGCGTCACGTTGAAACGTCGCGCGAGGTCGATGGCGAGGCTGCTCGGTGCGGAGATCGATGCGAGAAACGGAATCCCCGCTGCGACCGCCTTTTGCACCAATTCGAAGCTCGCGCGCCCACTTACCAGCGCGAGCCGGCCCCGCAACGGCAGCTTCTCGGAGAGCAGCGCGTGGCCGACGACTTTATCGAGAGCGTTGTGACGGCCGATATCCTCGCGTAGCAGCAGCAGCTCCCCAGCCGCATCGAAAAGCGCGGTCGCGTGGAGCCCGCCGGTGCGTTCGAAGACCGTCTGCGCCGCCCGCATGCGATCGGAGAGCGCGTAGAGCGTCTCTTCGGCGATCGTGGTCGTATCGTCGATCGCCTGGAGTCCGCGCGCTTCGAGGGCGTCGAGGCTCTCGCGTCCGCAGATTCCGCATGCCCCGTACCCGGTGAAGAGCCGTTCGTGAGCGCGCAGGTCGGGGAGCGTACTCGCTCGCAGCTCGACGTTGACGATGTTGTAGTGCTGCTCCACGGCGACCTCGGAGTCGAGGCAGTACGAGATGCCCGCGATCGCGTCGCGCGACGTGACGATCCCCTCGTTAAAGAGAAATCCGGCAGCGAGTTCGAAATCGTTTCCCGGCGTTCGCATCGTCAGCACGACCGAGCGGCGCTCTCCGCCCGCGACGAGACGTATCTCTAACGGTTCTTCGACGGCGACGCGATCGTATCGTTTGGCCGCGCCACCCTCGCCCAACCCGGTCACGACCACCTCGGCACTGCGCCCGGGTCGCGTCGAAGATTCGATCATGATGGTTGTCGGAATGCAACCTGCGGATCGTTTGCCGAGAGTTTGCCGGCTTCGATCAGGCTCTCGCGCAAAACGTAACCGCCGATCAGCGTCAACGTCGACGCGGCGATGCTGCGCAGCGCATCGACGGATTTCGGTAACCGAACCGCACTGCCGACGGCATTCAAGACGAACGGAACGACGATACCGCCGAGAATCGTAAAATCGCGAAGCCGTTTACCGACGCGCCCTTCGAAGAGCGGTGCGGTCACGCGGCCGCCGCGCTTGCGGAAATCGGCGATCGCAACGATTTCCAGCGCCGATGCCGCCATCTCCAAGCGTTCGAGGCGCGGAATCACTTCGTGGTTTCCTTGCAGTGTCGAAAGTAACGTGGCGAGCGCGCTCGCGCTCGCCGCTCCCGAGCAGACCGAGAACGCCGGTATGTGGCGCTTTCCCGCGGCCCACAATGGAATCGCGGTCGCACTGATGAGGACGCCGGTATATCCGGCCATGAACGCCCCCAAGAGCGCTTGGATCGGCACGGTCGCACTCGGAGCGACGTAGCGCAGCGCGCGTGGAACGACGCCGTCGTCGGCGAGTTCGCGCAGCGCGTTCGCACCCGCGGCGCCGGAATAGAGTACGAGTCCCCACACCCCAAGCGACATCGGCGATTTCAATTTGACGATGCGCAGCATGTTTAAAAAGCGTTC
>JAJXXM010000458.1 GCA_021781095.1 bacterium | reverse complement strand
GTTCGCCGGGGCGCGCCTGCTCGCGTCCGCTCCCGGAAGCGTCCTCGACGGCGCGCGCGTGCGCCACCCGTTCGCCGAGCGCGATTCGGCGATCGTGCTCGCCGAGTACGTCGATCTCGAAACCGGAACCGGCGCGGTCCATACCGCTCCGGGACACGGTGCCGACGACTTTGCAACCGGCGTGAAATACGATTTGCCGATTCTCAATCCGGTCGACGCGTCGGGGCGATTTACTGCAGAGGCCGCGCCCTATACCGGGCTGCAGGTCTTCGAAGCGAACGATCGTATCGTCGCCGACCTTCGCGAGAGCGGCGCGCTCTGGCGCTTCGAAAGCTACACGCATAGCTACCCGCATTGCTGGCGCTGCCACAATCCGGTCATCTTCCGCGCGACCGCGCAGTGGTTTATTGCGATGGATCAGAATCGGTTGCGCGCGCGCGCGGTCGAAGCCGCGCAGGGCGTTGCCTACGAACCGGAATGGGGACGGGCGCGCTTGGTCCAGATGCTCGAGAATCACCCCGAATGGTGCATCTCGCGGCAGCGGACGTGGGGCACGCCGATTCCGGCACTCGTCTGTAAGGGTTGTAACGAATCGTTGCTCGATCCGCGCGTCGCGCGAAATGCGGCGGCGCGCTTTCGCGAGGTCGGTGCCGATGCGTGGTGGTCCGAGCCCGTCGAACGCTTTTTGCCGGAGGGATTCCGTTGCGCTCGCTGCGGCTCGACCGCGTTCGAGAAAGAACGCAACATCGTCGATATCTGGTTCGAATCCGGCGTGACCCACCTCGCGGTCCTCGGCCACGATGCGACGCTTCCCTGGCCGAGCGATCTCGTCTTGGAGGGCGGCGACCAGTATCGCGGCTGGTTCCGTAGTTCGATCGTTACCGCCGTCGCGCTCGAAGGGCGCGCGCCCTATCGTTGCGTGGTGAAGAATGGTTGGGTGAACGACGAGCAAGGGCGCCCGATGAGTAAATCGCGCGGCACCGGGATCGATGCGCGCGACGCGATGGCGACCTTCGGCGCCGACGTGCTTCGCCTCTGGGCGGCATCGGTGGAATTCGTCGACGACGTGCGCTTCGGCCCCAACGTCGTCGAACAGGTCGCGCGCGTGTACCGCAACATTCGCAACCGCATCCGCTTCGTGCTCGGAAACATCGCCGACCTCACCCCCGAAACGATGCTCGCTCCCGAGGCGATGCTGCCGCTCGATCGGCTCGCCTGTCGCGTCACCGACGCCTTCGTTACCGACGTACGCGAGCGCTACGCCACCTTCGGCATTCACGATGCCTATTTAGCGATCGTCGCCTTCGAAAGCGAGATGTCCGGGCTCGCGTTCGATGCCTGGAAGGACCCGCTCTACTCCGGTCGCCGCGACGGCGTTCGGCGGCGCAGCGCGCAGTCGGCGCTCTTCTATCTCTTGCGCGGCTTCCTCATCGCGCTCGCTCCGTTGCTGCCGTTTACCGCCGAGGAGGCGTGGCAATCCTTACCCGAGGCGTTGCGTGGGGATCGCGAGAGCGTCTTCGCGCTGCGTTTCTCCGACGAACACCGCGTCTCGAGTGCCGCCGACCTCGCGCTCTGGGAACGATTGCGTTCGCTGCGCGCGCAGGTTGCCGCTTCGACATCGCCGCGCGATTTCGAGATTGCGGTCGATCTCTACGTCGGCGGCGAGGCGTTCGACGCGCTCTCCGCACTCGGCGACACGTTGCGCGAAGCGCTGATCGTCTCGGAGGTGCGGTTGCATCGCGATCCCGCCGCGGAGGAGCCCCGCATGACGATCGGACGTGCCGACGGGGCGAAGTGTTCGCGCTGCTGGAAGTTCCGGGAGCTGCGCGAGGGCGACGCGCGCGGAGCGATCTGCGACGACTGCGAACGGGCGGTTAGCGCGCTCGCGTAAACCCTGCAAAGAGCGCATCGCGCCAGGCATCCCACGTGCCGCGTTCGATCGCGCTCCGCGCTTCGGCCATCAACGCGTGTAGCAATGCGACGTTGTGGTACGAGAGTAACTGCGGGCCGAGCATCTCGCCGGCACGGAAAAGATGGCAAAGGTAGGCGCGCGTGTAGGTGGCGCACACGGCACACGCGCATGCCGGATCGATCGGCGTGAAATCGCGCACGTATGCGGCGTTGCGAATATTGAACTCACCGGTGCGCGTCATCGCGCGCGCGTTCCGCCCGCAACGCGTCGGATAGACGCAATCGAACATATCGATGCCGCAGTCGACCGCGACGGCGATATCGGCGACGGTGCCGATCCCCATGATGTAGCGCGGCTTTTCGACGGGTAGGAGATCGGCGGTGAAACGCGCCATGCGTTCCATCTCTTCTCGCGTCTCGCCGACCGAGAGCCCGCCGATCGCATAGCCCGGGAGATCGAGCGCGACGAGTTCGCGCGCGCTCCGCTCGCGCAATCGTTCGTCGAGCCCACCCTGCACGATCGCGAAGAGTTGCGTGCGCTCCGAGCGCCGTGCGGCGGCACCGCGTTGCGCCCAGGAGGTCGTCATCGTCACGGCGGCCGCGAGTTCCTCATCGCTAGCGGGAAGCTTCACGCAGACGTCGAGTTGCATCGCAATATCAACGCCGATCGCTTCCTGAAATTCGACGGTATCCTCGGGCGTGAAACGATGCATGCTGCCGTCGAGGTGCGATTTGAAGGTCACCCCGTCGGGATCGAGCGTTCGTCGATCTTGCAACGAAAAGACTTGAAAGCCGCCCGAGTCGGTCAGGATCGGGGCCTCCCAGGCCATGAATCGGTGCAGCCCTCCTGCGGCGACGATCGTATCGCGCCCCGGGCGCAAACGCAGGTGATAGGCGTTCGCCAACATGATCTGCGTGCCGGCTTCGCGCAATTCACGCGGCGCGAGCCCCTTCACGGTCGCCGCGGTGCCGACCGGCATGAACGTCGGCGTCTCGACGCTGCCGTGCGCGAGGGCGAGCCTCCCCCGCCGCGCGCTTCCGGAACGAGCGAGCAGTTCGAACGCGCTCACCGTTCGTGCGCGGCGAGAACCGCACGGACGCGAGCGTACGCCGGCGGCGGCGCACTCTCGAAGCCGAGTTCGACGCGCGTGCGTGGATGCGTGAAGGCGAGCCGCCATGCGTGCAGCGCTTGCCCGGGTAACGGCGAGCCGGGAACGCTGCGCCCGTAGACCGGATCGTTATAGATCGGGTGATGCATCGCCGCGCAATGCACGCGAATCTGGTGCGTGCGCCCCGTTTCGAGGCGAAAGCGCAGTTCGGTGTGCCGCGCGAATCGTTCGACGACTTCGTAATGCGTCACCGCACGGCGCCCTTCGCGCGTCACGATGTATTTGAGTCGATTGTGCGGTTCGCGCCCGATCGGACCGTCGAGCGTTCCGCGATCGAATTCCGGAATACCGTGTACCAAGCCGAGATACTCGCGCGATATTTTTCGCGCCTTCATCGCGATGCCGAGGCCGGAGAGCGCCTCGGGGGTTTTGGCAACGACGAGCAAGCCCGAGGTATCGCGGTCGAGACGGTGGACCAAGCCGGGGCGCAACGCATCGCCCGGCAACGTGCCGAGATAACCGAGCAACGCATTGACGAGCGTGCCGCTGCGCGTGCCGTGCGCGGGATGCGTGACCATTCCGGCGGGCTTGTCGACGACGAGCAGATCTTCATCTTCGTACACGATGGCGAGATCGATGCGTTCGGGCGTCGCAACGAGCGGTTCGGGAGCGGCGAGTTCGTATTCGAGCACGTCGCCTTCGACGAGCGGGCGGCTCGCACGCGCGACGTCGCCGTTCACCAGCACGTTGCCGAGACGGATCGCTTCGGCGACCCGCGAGCGCGGCGCGGCGGCGTGCCGCGCGACGGTTACATCGAGGCGAAGGCCCGCCTCTTCAGGTGCGACGACGTGACGCAAGGAGACTCGATAGCAGGAGCAGCACGACGCCGACGGTCACGCATGAATCTCCGACGTTGAAAATATTCGGCCAGATGCGGAAGAAATCGATGAAATCGACGACGTACCCGAAGTGAATGCGGTCGACGATATTCCCGATCGCCCCGCCGACGATCAAACCGAATGCCAGTCGAACGAGGCGCGACTGCGTCGCGGCCTCGCGGAAACTGATCCAGAAAAACACGAGCACGACCACCGCCATCCCGATGAGCAACGCGGCGTTGCTGCCGAAGAGGCCGAAGGCGCCGTGATAGTTGCGCTCGTAGGTCCAACGCAAAACTCGCGGAATCGCGACCATGCTTTCGTTCGGCAGCAGCGTGGTTTGCACGAGGTGCTTCGTGTATTGGTCGAGCGCGAAAGCAAGCAGCGCGATCGCCGAGACGGCGAGTGCGGCGGTGCTAGATTTTTGGTGCTGGGACAAACTGATAAAATACTCCGGCGATAGTGAGGAAAGCGTCGTTGACCAAGACGAGCCCGACGAGGACCAAGAAGGCTCCCGCCGTGAATTCGATCGCGGGGATAAAGCGCTTGATGCGATCGAGGAGCGGAAGGACCAACCCAATTGCGACCGCGGTCGCGAAGAACGGTACCGCGAGTCCCGCGGAGTAGACCACGAGCAGCCATGCCGCTTGGAGAGTCTGCTGCTGCGACGCAAGTGCGAGAATGCCTGCGAGAATCGGCCCGATACAGGGCGACCAGCCCGCCGCGAAGGCGACGCCGACGATAAACGAGGTCAGGTGCGAGCGCGGTCGACTCCCGG
>JAJXXM010000217.1 GCA_021781095.1 bacterium | reverse complement strand
GCCGTTGGTATCGATGCTCCACTCCATGTCGTAGTGCCCGCTGTAGATCGGGCCGTTCTGCGCGAAAAGAAAACTCGGCGGGAAATTGCGGATGCGCAGATCGATGCCGAGCCGATGCAACATCGATTGCATGACGACTTCGGCGCGTTCGTTCGATTGGCGGTTACTTCCGCTGATGATCGTGAGTTCGAGCGGTTTTCCATCGCGCGTGCGGATGCCGCCCTTACCGCGCTGCCAGCCCGCCGCGCGCAACAGCGCCGCCGCGCGCGCGGGATCGTAGGGATAGGGAGCGATCTTCGGCGCGGCCCACGACTCGGGAAAAATATCCGAGACTGCGGGAAGGTCGACACCGTGATAGATGGTGTCGCGCAGGCGCTTCCAATCGATACCTTCGGCGATGGCGAGACGTACGCGCACGTCGCTCAGAATCGGACGACTGCAGTTAAAGCCGAGGTGGCGCCAATTAGCGACGAGCGTGCGCACGACGTGGATGCCCGATATCGATGCGAGCTCGGGAATCTGCGTCTCGCCGACGGAGGGGTCGACGTCGATTTCGTGCGTTCGCAACGCGTTGAGCATCGAGTTCGCATTGGGGATGACGACCCAACGAACGCGAGCGAGCTTCGGTTTTCCGCGGAAGTACCGCGGGTTCGCCGCAAAGGTGAGCGACGCGCCGTGGTGCCAATCGGCGAGCACGTACGGGCCGCTGGAGAGCGGTGCGTTGTTGAACGAAGCGCGGTTGAGGCTTGGAAGGCGCGCGAGAAGGTGCGCCGGGAGCGGCGGATAGCCCGAACCGCCGATCGCGAGGACGCCGAGAAACGCCGCCATCGGATGTTTGAGATGGATGACGATGGTGTGACGGGTCGGAGCGCTCGCCGATGCGATGTCGTCCCATCCGTACCGCGTCTTGACGTCGTTGCGCGGATTGAAGACGGCGCGATAGGTGAACATCCAATCGCGCGCATCGAGCGGTGCGCCGTCGGCCCAGCGCACGCCGTGCCGGAGATGGATCGTAATGCGCGTGCCGTTGGGGCTGATGCCGCCGTTCCGCAGCGTCGGCACTTCGGTCGCGAGATCGGGAATGTAATTGCCGCGCGCATCGTAGCGAAGGAGATAGCTAAAGAGCATGCCGTCGGCGAGATCGGCGGCGGCCGAATGGCCGAAGAGCGGATTGAGATTGTCGGGCTCGTCGGGTTCGCCGAGTCGCAGCGTATTCGGCGGCGGCACGTTGGCGGCGCAGCCGGCGAAACCGAAGGCGAGTGCGGCGACACAGAGCGCGGCGACGAAGCGTTTCATGCGGTGCGCGCCTCGCGTTTCGAAAGCGATCCGGCGATCGCAGCGTAGAACGCATCGGCGCCGAATCGGAGCAGATCGTCGGCGGGCAGGCCCGTCTCGTCGCGCGCTCGAGCGATCTCCCGTCGCGCCGCGACATCATCGAGCCCGCGCGTATTGAGCGCGACGCCGACCACTGTCGCCGGCTTCACCGATGCGAGCAGCGATTCGTGCAAGGCGATGAGGTCGCGATAGGGCAGCGTCGGGGTTGCGTACGCGTTGATCGTCGTTCGGTGCGGCATGCAAACAAGCACGAGTGCGTCGGGCGCGCACCCATAGAGCAGCGCGAGCGTCACCGGTGCGTACGCGGGGTGATTGATCGCTCCTTGCCCTTCGACGACGATAGCATCGGGGCGCTGCGAAGCGGCCTCGAGCACGAGCCGTTCGCAGGCTCCGGCGGCGAAATCGGCGATCGTTCGATCGATGGCGATGCCCCAACCCGCAATCGCGATGCCGGTCTGCCCGGTCGGGACGAAACTCCACGTGCGCCGCGCGCGCTTCGCCGCGGCGCAGAGTTCGAGCGAGACCGTCATCTTCCCGACGTTGCAATCGTTGCCGACGGTCAAAAGAATCGGCACCGGAACATCGTATGCCGCGCCGGAGAAGACCGGCGTTGCCGGAACCGCGCGAAGATCGTAGAGGCGCACGTTGCGCTCGCGCGCCGCAGCGGCGATTTCGTCATCCTCGGCGAGCATCGCGTGCAGGCCGCTGACGATGTCGAGCCCGGCTGCGATCCCTTCGAGCACTCCCGCGCGGAGATCGCCGAGCGCGCCACCGATCGGTGCGGTGCCGATGAGGAGCGCGGTCGGCTCGAACGCAAGCGCATCGCGCAGCGACGCGACGATGGGAGCATCGCAGTGTGCGAGATGCGGAACGACGTCGCATACGCGTTTGCCGGCCTGGCTTGGATCGACGACCGCGACGACCGGGTCGTTGCCGTAGGCGATGACGCCGTGTGCGGTTTTCGCACTCTGCGCGAATGCGTTGGGGGCGAGGACGACGTAGCGACGGCTCACGGAATGGGAGTTTCGCGGACGCCGAGGCCGGGCCCGCCGGGGAGCACGAGCTTTCCGCGATCGTAGGTGACGCCGACGAACGGGTCGCCGGCGGTGAGGAAGGGCCCGTCGATATCGGCCCAATCGACGAGCGGGCTGATCTGTGCCGCCGCGGTGGCGAGAATCGCGCTCTCTACCATGCAACCGAGCATCACTTTCAAACCGAGCGCGCGTGCGGTGTGAATCATCGCGAGGGCGCCGCGGAGGCCGCCGCATTTCACGAGTTTGATATTGACGCCCGCAACGCAGCCCGCGAGCCGCGGCAAATCGGCGGCCTCGCACGAGTCCTCGTCGGTAACGATGGGGATCGCGCTGCGCGCGGAGATCGCGCGCAACCCGGCGGGATTGCCGGCGGGAATCGGCTGCTCGCAGAATTCGATATCGAAACGCGCGAGTTCGGCGAGCATGAGGATCGCTTCGTCGACATCCCAGCCTTCGTTCGCGTCGATACGGATCGTTCCGGTATAACGCGCGCGTATCGCCTCGATCGTTTCGACCTGCTGGTGCAGCGCTCCGAGCCCGAGCTTGATTTTGAGAATCGGGTGCTCGCGTACTTCGTCGACCTTCTTCAACGTGCTCTCGGTGTCGGCGATGCCGATGGTGAACGAGGTGGTCGGCGTTCGTTGGGGATCGAGCCCGAAATATTCGTAGAGCGGGCGCCCCATCGCCTTGCCGACCCAATCGTGCAACGCGACGTCGAGCGCGCAGCGCGCGGCGGGTGGAATCGTCGGAGCGAGCAGTTCTTCGAGTCGATATGGCGATGCCGCCTCGGCGCGGTACGAAGCGAAAAACGCGAGCAGCGATTCGACCGATTCGCCGTATCGGGCGATCGGCGCGCTCTCACCGAGCGCGTCGATTCCATCGCAGGACATGCGGAGCAGCGCCGAGCGCGCGACGGTCGATTCCCCGCGGGTGATTTTGAAGGGGTGCTTCAGCGGGATTCGGAGCTCGCTCGCCGCAAAGGTTGCGTTCATGCCGCGAGCCTTCCGCCCATCCGGCCGCACTCCTCGGCGCAGCATCCTTTGGTTGCGTCGCGACCTCCGCTTGCGCGATAACGTCGCGCTCGCCGAGGCGGCGGGGGCGAGCGATAAGGTGGCGCTCGCTTTCGTGCTCGATCCCGCGCTTTTGCGCGGCGAGCGCGTGGGCGCACCCTTGGTGCAAGCGTTCTTTTCCGCACTCGCCTCGCTGCGCGCGGAACTGCGCGCGCGCGGCAGCGAACTTGCGCTGCTCGAAGGCGACTTCGCGGAGCAGCTCGTCGGCTTCGCGCAGCGCATCGGCGCGACATCGCTCTATTACAACGAAGATTACGAGCCGGAGGCGATCGAACGTGACGCACGCGTGCGCGCGGTGCTGCAATCGGCGGGCGTCGCGGTGCACTCCTCGCTCGATCACGTCTATTTCGGCGCCGACGAAGTGCGTACCGAGGGCGGCGCGCCGTACCGCATCTTCACGCCGTATAAACGACGATGGCTCGACCAACTCGCGCTGGCACCGCGATTGCCGGTGCGCTCGAATCGAGCGAGTGCGGAGCGACTGCTCGCACGCGCGGAGATCGGAGCGACGCTCGAACTCCCCGAGCCGGAGGCGTACGGGCACCATTCCTCGGCGGCGTATCCCAGCTGCAGCGAGGCCGCCGCACGCGCGCGCCTCGACCGCTTTCTGGCGGAGGGTGGCGCGAGCGACGGTTATGCGGTCGGGCGCGATCTGCCGGCAATCGAGGGAACCTCGCGGCTCTCCCCCGATCTGCGCGCCGGGACGATCGGCATACGCACCTGCGTCGAGCGAGCGCGCGCGGCGATGGAGGGCGCGAGCGCGCAACGCCGGGCGAGCCTCGAGGTGTGGCTTTCCGAGTTGATCTGGCGGGATTTTTACCAGCAGATTCTCCGTAATTTTCCGCATGTGGCAAACGCGCCGTTTCTTTCGGCTGCGGCGGCGATTGCGTGGCGCGATGACGAGCAGAACTTTCGCGCCTGGTGCGAGGCGCGCACCGGATATCCCATCGTCGATGCGGCGATGCGACAACTCAATACGACGGGATGGATGCACAATCGCTTACGCATGATCGTGGCGTCGTTTCTGAGCAAGGATCTGCTGCTGAACTGGCAATGGGGAGAGCGGTATTTCGAACGGCATCTCGCCGATGCCGATCTCGCGCAGAATAACGGCGGGTGGCAGTGGGCCGCCTCGACCGGAACCGACGCGGCGCCGTATTTTCGCATCTTCAATCCGGTGCTGCAAGGGCAACGCTTCGACCCGGAGGGAGCGTTCGTACGCGCGATGCTGCCGGCA
>JAJXXM010000337.1 GCA_021781095.1 bacterium | reverse complement strand
TCGGGGCGAGAAGGCTGATGAGCGCTCGAGCCGGAGCATCGTAGAAACGGAAGATGTCGCCGAACTCGACCTCGGGGTTTCGGTGGTGGCCGTCATGATCCTCGGGAAGCACGATCTGCAGGGGGCGGAGGATCGCCTCGACCCAGCGCGGGCTCTTCCAGCCGAGCTCGGTGGTGTGGCGCCACCAGACGTGCATCTGGCCAAGGAGGAGGCCGAGGAGGGCTCCTTCCCACGAGAGCCGGGCGGCGAGCGCTGCGACGACGAGGTAGGGGATCGCCCCGAAAAAGCCGTCGAGCAGAATAGCAGGGTCACGAGAGAGGACGGCGTGATCCCAATAGGAACGACGGCGATCGTGGTGGGTGCGCAAATGCAACGTGAACCAAAGGTGCTGCGGAACGTGATAGAAGAAGGTCGAGCCGAGATCACCGATAACGAGGACGATGAATAATGCGCCGACGATATTCATGGTTGCGTTCCCTTCTCACTTGCGCGTCGCCGATGACGTTTGCGCTCTTGTGCGCGTGTAATGCGTTCTCCTTGCACCAGCCGCGCGCGATTGCAAGGAAACAACGCTTTGATGTTCCGCTCGTTAATGCGATCTTAAGTTGGCCGCAACATCGTTTGCTCGATGGCCTCGTCGGCGGCGATTTCGTGCGGAACGGCGGCACCGTTCGACATGATGCGCTTGCGATTGCGCGGGCTATACTCGCCGACAATCCTCGTATCGATGCGGTTACAGCCCTCTATCTCGCGGTGGTTACGGAACGATCGGCGCGTGCAAGTGCTTTGCCGCCGCTCTTCCTCGCCGCGACGCTGCTCCAAGAATCCGCATACGATCCTTTTGCGCTCTCGTCGTCGGGTGCGATCGGTATCGGACAGTTTATGCCGGGTACCGCTGCTGAAGTAGGGCTCGATCCGTTCGATCCATATGCGTCGATCGGTGCGTCGGCTCGGCTGCTCGGCCGATACGTTGCGCGCTATAAGAACGCGAGTTCCGCAACGGTAGTCGGCTCGCCGTACGCGCTTGCCTTGGCAGCATATAACGCCGGACCCGGCGCGGTGCTTGCATATCACGGCGTTCCGCCGTATGCAGAGACCAAACAATACATCGCATTGATTCGCTACCGCTGGGACAGGATGCGAGCGTACGAACGGCGCGGGCGGATTCTTTTGCGACTGTAGAGAAGCGCGCCGACGATGAGTCGGTTCCGTCAATTGGTCGCGCGACAGCCGATCGCGCGCGAATCCGTGCAGAACGATGGGCCGAAGCTGCGTCGAGCGCTGGGCTGGCCGGCGTTGACCGCAATCGGGCTCGGCACGATGCTCGGCGGCATCTTCCCGACCATCGGCGCGGGTGCGCATGTCGCCGGCCCTGCAGTGATACTCGCATATGTGTTCTCCGGACTCGTGAGCCTCTGCGTTGCGCTCTGCTATGCGGAGTTTGCGTCGATGGTTCCGATTGCCGGAAGCGCTTACACGTATGCCTATGCGACGCTCGGTGAGTTTGTCGCGTGGGTGATCGGTTGGGATCTCATTCTCGAATACGGTCTCTCAGTTGCGCCGACCGCTTCATCGTGGTCTCAATATGCCGGTCACTTATTAGCGAAAGTCGGGATTGTGTTGCCGCCGTGGGCGCGCGAGGCAAATGTATTTACGACGCATCCGCAGTTCGATGTAATTGCGGCGCTCATTACGCTGGCGATCGCGGCGTTGGTTGCGATCGGCATTCGCGAGTCGGCGCGCATCAACGGCGCGCTGGTGATTTTTCAGGTCGTCTCAATGCTGATATTCCTCGCGGTGGTATTGCCCGGCGTGCATGCGACAAACCTTACGCCGTTCGCGCCGCATGGGTGGCACGGAATCGTGGCAAGCACGGCGTTGGTGTTCTATGCCTACATTGGTTTCGACACCGTGACGGTGGCATCCGAAGAAGCGCACGAACCCAAACGCCACGTGCCGATCGGCATCCTCCTTGCACTCGCGATCGGCGGAGTGCTGTATGTCGCGATCGCATATGCAACGGTAGGGGCGATGCCGTACGGACGGCTTTCCGATGGTGCCGCGATGCTCGATGCTCTGGCGAATGTTTCGCACAACAACCTCGCCTACGCAGTTGTTGCCTTCGGCGGCGTCGCCGGCAACACGACGGTGATGCTGACGTCGTTACTGGGGCAGATCCGTATTTTCTACGTCATGGCACGCGATCGCATGTTGCCGCCGGGAGTCGCCCGAATTCATCCCGTCTTTCGGACGCCCGCCCGTATGACCGTCATCACCGGTGTCATCGTCGCCGTCCTCGCGGCGATGCTTCCGCTCTCCACGCTGCTCGATTTCGTGAATATCGGAACGCTCTCGGCATTCGCGATCGTCTGTGCAGGCGTTTTGGTGCTGCGCATCGTCGAGCCGGATGCTCCGCGCCCGTTCCGCGCTCCGCTCGCACCGCTCTTTACCATTTTGGGAGCTCTCGGCTGCATCTATCTCATCACGGGCCTATCGTTGCCGACCTGGCTACGCTTTGCCGCCTGGTTCGTAGTTGGCCTCGCGGTGTATTTTCTCTACGGTTTTCACCGTTCGTTGTTGCGACCGGAACCCAAAGCGTGATGTCCTTGGAAGCGAACGGCCGCTATCGCGAGCGCATTTGGGAGAACCACTTCGCCGCCGATTTCGAACGCGATGTGCTTGCCGGCCTACGAGCTCCACAAAAGGCGATTCCGTCGAAGTATCTCTACGATGCGTTGGGCTCGGCGCTCTTCGAAGCGATCGTGTTGCTTCCTGAGTACGATCTGCCGCGGCGGGAAAACGCGCTTCTCAAACGCCATGCCTCGACGATCGTCGACAAAGTTGGAGCACCGCCGCACCTGCTCGAACTCGGTGGCGGGAGTTCTGAGAAAACGCGGATGTTGATCGAGGCGGCGATCGCGCGATACGGCTTCGTGAGTTACACGACGATCGATATTTCGCTTGGAGCGGTTCGTGCCGCCGCGGCAGAGTTGCTCGATAGGTATCCGCAAATCACGGTTGAAGCCCTCGTCGGCGATTATTTTCAAGTTCTTGCCGACGTCGAGCGCCGTCCGGCTACGCTCGCGCTTTTCTTGGGGTCGAATTTAGGGAATTATCCCGGTCGACGCGGCCGCGATCTCTTTACGGCGGTCCACGCCGCCCTTATTCCCGGCGATACGTTTTTGCTCGGTGTCGATCTCCGCAAGGATCGCGAAGCGATGGAGCTTGCCTATAACGACGCGATCGGTGTGACGGCAGCGTTTTCAAAAAATATACTTGCGCGGATCAACCGAGAGCTCGGTGCCGATATCGATATAGCTAATTTTCGGTATGTTTCGAGCTTCGACGACCTGACCGGGAGCATCGAGTCCTATCTCATCGCAGAGCGGAGCGCGACCTATGCGCTCGGCGTCGGACGAGAACGCATCAAGTTCGCAGCCGGCGAGCGCCTGCACGTAGAATCGTCGCATAAGTTTACGCGCGAAGAAGTGCGTGCCATCGGCGAAGCGTGCGGTTTTAGAGAGCGGGAATTTCTCGCCGACGATGATGAGGCTTTCGCGTTGGTTCTGTTGGAGCGCTCTCGGCGCTAGCCGCTCGCGCGTAGCCGGACGACGCGCTCGAGAGCACGGAACGCGAGTTCGGCGAGCAACGCAATGGTGACGACTCCGATCGCTCCTTGTACGAGCATCGTTCGGTTTTGCAACGCGAGGCCGGTGAAAATGACCGTACCGAGCCCGCTCCCGCCGACGTAGCCGCCGAGCGTTGCCAAAGCGATGCTGCCGAGCGTGGCGACGCGAAGGCCGGAGAGGATTGCCGGAAGAGCGAGCGGGAGATCGATCTGCAAGCGTCGTTTCAAGCGTGGTAGTCCGAGCGCTACCGCTACCTCGCGTTGCTCTGCGGGAATCGATCGGAGGCCGGTCACGGTGCTGCGGAAGATAGCGTACAGCGCGTACATGACCAGCGCGACTTCGACGCTCGTGTTCCCGAGCCCGATGAACTGCACGAGTACGGCGAGCAACGCCAGCGAAGGCACCGTATAGAGCGCCCCCAACAGTGCGGAGAGCGAGCGTTCGAACTTCGGTCGATCGGCGAAGATGAGTGCCGCGGGCACCGCGATCGTCGCTGCGACGGCGACGCCGACCGCGCAGAGCGCGATGTGCGCGAGGATTGCCGCGATCATTGTCCTCGTTCGCGAACCGCGAGACGGGCTCGGCGGTATTCATGTAACAGCGCATCGCCGCAGAGAAGCTCGGCGGTGAAATCGTCGGGCGGTCGATCGAGCAATGCACGCGGCGTTCCCAGCGCTCGCAGACGCCCTTCGTCGATGACCGCAATGCGATCGCCTAAGAAAAGTGCCTCGTCGACGTCGTGCGTCACGAATAACGTCGTCGTGCGTGCATCGCGTAATACGTCGAGTAACTCGGCTTGGAGTTGCGGGCGAAGGATCGGGTCGACCGCTCCAAAGGGCTCGTCGAGCAATAACAAGCGCGGAAAGGACATCAGGGCGCGGGCGATGCCGACGCGCTGCGCCTGTCCGCCTGAAAGCGCGCGCGGCCGTCGACGGCGATATACTTGCGGATCGAGACGCACGGTTGCGAGCATCTCGTCGATGCGCGCGTCGATGCGGGCGCGCGGCCAACCCAAACTCTCCGGCACGAGAGCGAGACTCTCGGCGACGG
>JAJXXM010000112.1 GCA_021781095.1 bacterium | reverse complement strand
CCCCGCGCCGGTTGCGGGCCCGCCCAAGAACGTCAAGCGCGTCAGCGCGCCGCTCACCGGAGTCTTCTATCGTTCGTCCTCTCCGGATTCCGCCGCATTCGTCAACGAAGGGCAACGCGTCGAGGCTGGCGACGTTCTCTGCATTCTCGAAGCGATGAAATTGTTCAACGAAATTCAGAGCGAGTTCGCCGGAACGATCGTCCGCATTATCCCGCAAAACGGCGAGTTGGTTTCGCAAGGCGAGGATCTCTTTTGGATCGAGCCGTGAGTGACTTGCCCGCATCGCATGGCCGACGCGATTTTCCAGAATTGATAGCCGAACGGCAAGGGCTTCTCGATTCCCCGCATTACCGCGCGCAAGTCGAAGCGATCGCCGATGCGATGGTCGCCGCACTTCGGGCAGGGAACAAAATATTGTGGTGCGGTAACGGGGGAAGCGCCGCCGAGGCTCAGCATATGGCGGCCGAACTCTCCGGGCGCTTTTTGCGCGAACGCCCCGGATATTATAGTGAAGCGCTCTCGGTGAATTCGTCGACGCTTACCTGTATCGGCAACGACTATGGGTACGATGTCGTGTTCTCGCGCCAAGTCGAGGCGTTCGCTCGTCCGGGTGACGTCGTCATCGGCATGACGACCAGCGGCAGCTCGCGAAATATCGTGCTTGCGTTAGAGGCGGCGAAGCGCAACGGTGCCGTTGCGGTCGCCTTCACCGGCAACGGCGGTGGCGAAAGTGCACGAGTCGCCGACCTTTCGCTTGTCGGCCCCGACGGATATGCCGCGCTCGTGCAAGAGGTGCACCAAGTGATGGCACATATTCTTTGCGATCTCGTGGAGCAGCGCATGATGTTCGGAGATCGCCCGTGAGTACCGCACTCGCGGTTCCCGACGCGCGCTTGTTGTTTGAAAAAATGGCGGGGAAACGCATTCTCGTCGTCGGCGATCTTATGCTCGACGAGTGGATTTGGGGACGCGTTGAACGGATCTCTCCGGAAGCGCCGGTTCCGGTCGTCGCCGTCAACAATCATTCGTTCACGCTCGGCGGCGCGGGAAACGTAGCGCACAATCTCTGCGTCCTCGGAGCGGAGGTCGCGTGTATCGGCGTCGTCGGGAGCGACCCGTTCGGCAACGAGGTTCGCGCGATGCTCCGAGCACAAAACATCGATGCCGACGGAGTTCTTTCGGTTGACGATCGCCCCACAACTAGGAAAACGCGCGTCGTTGCCCAGCACCAGCAAGTCGTGCGGGCTGATTGGGAATCCGTCGAGCCGCTGCATCCCGCCGATGCCGAGCGCATTGCCGCCGTCGTCGCCGACGCTGCAAAGCGGGCGGATGCGGTCATCGTCAGCGACTATGCGAAGGGCTTGCTTTCGCGCGAAATCGTTCAAGCGGCGAACCTCTGCCCGCTCGTCCTCGGGGATCCGAAGCCTCAGCACGCAGCCCTGTTCTCCGGAGTGACCTGCGTTGCGCCGAACCTCAGCGAAGCGGTTGCGGCCTCGGGTATCGCGATTCGCGATGAAGTGTCGCTGGAGCGAGCCGGGAAAGTGTTGCTCGAACGCTTCGGTTGCCGATATGTCGTCGTAACGCGCGGCGAGCACGGGATGTCGCTCTTCGGCCGCGACGGCGAGCGCCTGACGATTCCATCGGTTGCACGAACGGTATTCGATGTCAGCGGTGCAGGCGACACCGTCGTCTCCGTCCTCGCGCTGGCACTCGCCGTCGGCGCCTCAATCGATCGAGCCATGCAGCTCGCGAACTATGCCGCCGGAGCGGTCGTTGAGAAGCTCGGCACGGCCACGGCGAGCGCGCAAGAGATATTGGAGTTACTCGAACATGCCGACGGATGATTTTTTGTTCGGGCGCGTGCTGGAAATGCACGATGCACTCGCGTTTCGTCGCATGCTCGGAGCGCGAAATAAGCGAATCGTTTTCACCAACGGCTGCTTCGATATTCTCCACGTAGGGCACGTCGAATATCTAGCATGGGCGCGCGCGCAAGGCGATGCGCTCATCGTCGGCCTGAACAATGATGCATCCGTGCGCGACCTGAAAGGCGCCCCGCGTCCCTTCGTCACGTTCGACGAACGCGCACGCCTGCTCTGTGCGCTGCGCAGCGTCGACGTCGTGATCGGATTCGCGGAGCGGACGCCGGAGGCGTTGCTCGACCAGCTTCGCCCCGATATTCACGTGAAGAGCGCCCAATATCGCATCGATGAGCTCCCTGAAGCGCGTATCGTCACCGCCTACGGCGGCGAAGTTCGCCTCGCCCCGCACCGCGAAGGCTCGAGTACAACCGATATCGTCGAACGCGTTCGCGCGCACGCTCCGTCGAAGGAGTAGCGTTGCGCCTCGCGCTGACGGTGAATGGCCCGGGTGAAACCGCAGGGTGGGCGCGCCCGCTTGCCGGCGCGCTCTATCGGCTCGCACCCACCATCGATATCTACGCGTTCCTTGTGCCCGACGATTTCGCGACCGGCCACGAAGCGCCGATGCTGCGCGCGATCTTCCCACAAGCGCATGTTTTCGAACCGGCGCAGTATCTCGCGTTTGCGCTCGGCCGCTCGTTGGAAGGTTTGCCCGAGCGCGTCGACGGCGTCCTCTATCTCGGCGGCGACCTCATGCATGCGGCGCGCGTCCAATCACGCCTTCATGGAATGGCCTTCACGTATAAATTTTCGCGCGCGCGATATGCTCGGAAGCTCGCGCGCGCATTTGCCGTTGACGCGGCAAACGTCAAGCAACTCGAGGACTGGGGTGTTCCGCCGGAACGAATCGATCTTGTGGGCAATCTCGCAATCGACGGCGCGATCGAGCAGGCGAAGGAACCGCTGCCCGAATGGTTCGAACGCGATGGAATCGTCGTTCTTCCCGGTTCGCGTTCCTACGAAGTCGAACATATGATTCCGTTCTTTTTCACCGCGGCGTTGCAAATGCGATCCGAGCAGCCATCGCTGCCGATCGCTTTTGGAATTTCACCATTTACGTCGCTCGACGCCGTACAAAAGGCCGTTGAGGCAGGTGGTGACCCGCGAGTATGGTCGAAAAAAGGACGCCTCATTCGCGAAGGTGGGCGAGCGTGGATTGCCGACGCGAGCGGCGAGCGGCGATTTCCGATCGTGCGTGAGAGCCTCGCCGCTGCAGCGGCGAGCGGGCTTGCGCTGACGCTCCCCGGTACGAAGTGCATCGAACTGGCTGCGCTCGGCGTACCGACGATTGCCGTTACGCCGCTCAATGCAGCGGAATTGATCGCTATTAACGGGCCGCTTACTTACCTCAATCGCATTCCGTGGCTTGGATCTGCGCTGAAACGCGCGGTTGCGGTGAGAATTTCAAAACGTTTTCGCTTCCACACGCAGCCGAATATCGATGCCGGCGAGGAACTCGTGCGCGAGCTGCACGGAACGCTGACGCCGGGTCGAGTTGCTCGCGTCGCTCTTGCAACCTACGATGATCGAACGTGGCGGACGCGCGTCGGTCGAGAGATGCAGAGCCTCTACGCCGGCCATGCGGGTGCCGCGCAACGATTGGCGGAATCCCTGATCTCCATGCTTCGGGAGATAGAATAACCGTGCGGCTCTCGGTGGTCATCGCGACGAAAGATCGCGCGGACTATCTCGAACGCGCTCTTGCTTCGCTTGGCGAGCAGCAAAAAGCGCCGAAGTTTGAAGCGATCGTCGTCGACAACGCCTCAACCGACGGAACGCGTGCGCTTGTCGAGGGCATGGCCCAGTCCAGCAGTTTCCCGATTCGCTATCTGTACGAAGCCGAGCCCAACCGGGGGAAAGCACGCAATCGCGGGGTCGCCGTCGCGCAGGGGTTCATCGTGCTTTTCTGCGACGACGATGTGGTTTTACCGCCGGGGTTTCTTGCCGCACACGAAGCCGCGCACGATGCTCCGGGGCTCGTCGTGAACGGTGCGATCGTGAACGTCCCCGACTACGAGCAGCGCCCGAAGCCATCGCTGGCCCACTACTCGGGAGCGTTTTTGTGCACGTGCAACGTATCGATTCCAAAAGCGGCGATCGATGCAGTGGGCGGGTTCGACGAATCCTTTCGTCTCTACGGCTGGGAAGATACCGAACTCGGCGTTCGCTTACGCGAGAGCGGCCTGCACCGACGGTTTTCCTGGGATGCATTTCTCTGGCACATAAAAAAACCGAGCGACGAAACGCTCGAAGTACTCGCGCGAAAATCCGTTGAAAAGGCGCGCATGGCGCGTCGCTTTCTGGAGAAAAGTCCGTCCTCGCGCGTCAAAGCTGCGACCGGCGCACATCGGCTGAATATGCTACGCGCGAAATACCTGCTTCCCGATTCGCTTCTCGCTTTTTACGCCGGACTGGCCAGTGACGATCGGACGCACCCAACGGTACGGTCGATCGCGAAAGCGCAATTTCTCGACGGTATTTACGCTCGCGAGTTATTTCGCTCTCCGGAAAAATGAACCGCGCACTCCTCTATTGCGCAGGCGGCGGCATCGGCGACTCGTTGGTCGCTACCGTCGTGGCGCAAGCGCTTCGCACGCAATACGATAGCATCGACGCGGTCACTTTACCCGGGCACCGCGCGACGCTCGAACTCGTACCGGATATCGCGCGCGTTTTCGTCGACGAAGGCGAACCGGTCGACCGGCATGCCGCGGCGCTACGCGAGAACAATTACGCCGCGTGCGTCGTTACGTGGGCAACGCCGCGCGC
>JAJXXM010000231.1 GCA_021781095.1 bacterium | reverse complement strand
GCGACCTCATTTTTATCGTCGTGGTCGGAGCCGCCGTCTTCGTCGCCGCGATGCTCGCCTATCGCGACATGCTCTTCGCCTCGTTCGATCCGGTCGTCGCCGAAGCCGCGGGGCTTCCGGTGAAATGGCTCGATTACGGCTTGCTCGTCGCGCTCGCGCTCACCATCGTCGTCGCACTGCAGTCGGTCGGCATCGTGCTCGTCGCCGCGTTGCTCGTCACGCCGGCGGCGGCGGCCTATCAACTCGCAAAACGCTTTACACCGATGCTCCTGCTCTCCGCCGCATTCGGCGTCACGAGTACGGTCGGCGGCCTCTATGCTTCGTATTTCTTGGGAAGTTCGAGCGGCGCCACGATCGTTTTGGTGGCGACGCTGCTATTTTTCATCGCCGTTGCGCTCAAGCGGCTCCGCCCCGCGTAACACCCGCAGATGCTGCGGGGCACTGCGCTCCAGATAGCCGGCTGCGACCAGCGCGTCGAAAACCTCGCCGAGCAACGCTCGCTCGTTTTTATTCGGCATCCCCGCCCAACGCATCGCCGCCTCGTTGATATCGATCTCCGTCCCCGGCTCGAGCAACGAGGCAATGAAGGCGAACGGGAGTCTGTTCCGTTCCATGCGCCGTTCGAGCGGAGCGAGCGCGCCGTAAAGACCGGTCGTCGTCTCGCTCTCCGGCTTTGGCGTGGGCGGGACGGGCGACGCGGTCGGCGTGGACGGGGGCGTACCTGCAGGCGTCGGCGGCGCGTCGGGCACTTCTGCGTGCGCGGGCGTGACGATGCGTGCGATCGCGGCGTCTGCGAGCGAGGGGAACGCACGGGCGATCGCGAGCAAAAGCCGTTGCATGGGGTCGGCATCGACGCGCGGGCGCCGTCGTTCGATCCCATCGAGCAAACGCCGCGCGACCACGCGCGGATCGGCGCGACGCGTTCCCTTCGGCGCCGTCGTTCCCGAGGCCGCAGAGAACTCCGTCGCAACGACGCCCGGGTCGCAGTACGAGACGGCGATTCCCTCCTCGCGTAACTCGCGGCGTAATTGCGTGCATGCCGCGCGCACGGCGGCCTTCGCCGCGCAGTACGCGCCGAAGCCCGGAACCGGCATCGCCGCGAGCCCCGAACCCATCATCGCAATCGTTCCGTGCGTCGCGCGCAGATCGGCGTGCAACGCTCGCGTGATGCGTAACGGGCCGGCGAGATGGAGTTGCCACTGGTCGTCGAGCGCGGCATCGCTCTGCTCGAGTAACGCGCCGGCGCGCGCGGCTCCGGCGTTGTGCAGCAGAATATCGATCCGCGGAAGCGCCGCCCGAGCGGCGGCGGCGATGCGTGCCGGTGCGTCGGCGGCGGTGACGTCGCAGGCGAGCGTCGCGAAGGGCGCGCGCGCTCCAACCTCGGCTGCAAACGCGGCGAGGCGATCGGCGCGGCGCGCGATCGCGAGTACGGCATAGCCGCGTTGCGCGGCGAGCACCGCGATCGCTCGGCCGATGCCGCTGCTCGCACCGGTGACGACGATGCCGTGTCGTTCAGCGGACATCGGCGAGATACCGGGCGTAGTTCGCGGCGATTGCATCGGGCATCGCGGCGTAATAGGCGGCTTCGTCGACGAACGGTGGACGCGTCTGTGGAGCGAGTTCCATCTCGCGAGCGGCGAGCGTCGCCAGGGCGTGGGCGACGGGTTTGAGGCTTCCGTCCGCGCGCACCATGCCGAATCGAAATTCGTGCGTGGCAAGATCGAAGGGCGGAAGTGCGGCGAGCGCTTCGTCGTAGTCGCTCCAACACCACCACATCGCGCCGAGCGCCCCGCGGCTCTGCAGGCGATCGACGACGGCGATGCAGTAGTCGGCCATCTCGCGTTCCGTCAAGCACGGAAAAGGCTTTGCCGCTGCCGGGTTTCGTTCGTCCGGCGCGCACGCGGGGTTCCCGAATTCCGAAAACAACACCGGCTTCTCCGTAAACGAACGCGCCAATTCGCAGAGATAGGGAACGACTTCCGCGTCGAGACGATCGCGTGCGAACGCGCTATAGACGGAATATCCGTGCATCGTCGCAAAGCGCCAGGGTTCGGCGATGCTCGAGGGGCGAATGTGCCGGTCGCGTTCGAAATCCTCGCCGTGAATGCCACCGGTGACGGCGACGCCGGAGTGTTCGGCGAGCACCGCCGAGAGCGAGGCACTCCAACGCGCTGCATCCTCCGGCGTGCGGGGTTCGCGCAGATTGGAAAATTCATTGCCGAGGTCCCAGCACCAAAGCGAGCGATGCTCGCGCGCGCGCGCGGCGATCGTGCGCGCGAAGAGGCTTTGGGCTTCGAGCAAACGAGGATCGGCGTAAAAATCGCCGATGCCGAACGGCGATTCGCCGGCGAGCGTCATCGTACGGAAGCGTCCGTGCGGCGTCTGCGGGTCGAGGCTCCAGGGCGGCAGCCAATTCACGCCGCTCATATGCCCGCAGAAGAGCGTCGGCATGGCGAGCAAGCCCGCATCGTCGATCGCGGCCATCACTTCATCGAAGCGGTCGAGTGCGGTAGCGTCGATGCGGTCGGCCTCGGGCTGGAAGCTCTCCCAGCGAAGAAAGAAGCGCACGATCTGCAGCCCGAGGGCGGCGATGCGTTTCATGTCGGCACGCCACTCTGCGCCGTCGAAGCGCTCCCAAGCGTACATAGCGCTGCGGGCGGGCCAGTAATTGACGCCGAGTCGAAATCTCTCCACCGCTCTCTCCTCCCGTTCGCCGCGTGCCGCTGCGAGGTTGCACACCCCGTCGGCGCGAAACGCCCGCAGTATATGGATAGCCCGCCGCCGCTCGTCGGTATCGTGATGGGGAGTCGATCCGATTGGGAGACGATGCTTCCCGCACACGATACGCTCGTTGCCTTGCAGATCCCCTGCGAGATGCAGGTACTCTCCGCTCATCGTATGCCCGATGAAATGTTTGCATATGCCGCTGCAGCTGCCGGGCGCGGGTTGCACGCCATTATCGCCGGAGCCGGCGGAGCGGCCCACCTCCCCGGGATGATCGCGGCGAAAACTGCGCTTCCGGTGGTCGGGGTGCCGGTCCAATCGAAAGCGTTGCGCGGCATCGATTCCTTGCTTTCGATCGTGCAGATGCCGCCGGGAGTCCCGGTCGCAACGATGGCGATCGGTGGAGCGGTGAACGCCGCGCTCTTCGTCGCGCGCATCGTCGCGCTCCACGATTCCGGCGTCGCCGGGGCGCTCGCCGCCTACGTTCGACGCATGCACGACGAAGCGGCCGCGAGCACGCCCTAGTGGTGCACCGTCTAGGGGTTATCGGCGGCGGCCAACTCGGCCGCATGTTCGCGCTCGATGCCAAGCGCATGGGGTACCACGTTACCGTTCTCGACCCGCAAGAACATTCGCCTTGCGGTCAGGTCGCCGACGAACAGATCGTCGCTTCGTACGACGATCTCGCGGCGATCGAAGAGCTGGGGAAGAAGAGCGATATCGTCACCTTCGAGTTCGAAAATATCGCCATCGCTTCCATCGAATTTCTCGAAAACGCCGGCTTTCAGGTGATGCCCGGAAGCGCGGTTCTTCGCATCACGCAGGATCGATTGCTGGAGAAGGCGTTCGTGCGCGAATGCGGCATCCCCACCGCGGATTTCGCGCGCATCGAACGTATCGGCGATCTCTCCGAAGCAGCGATGATGGTCGGATTCCCGGCGATCATGAAAACGGTTCGCGGCGGATACGACGGTAAAGGGCAGTGGCGCGTCGATACGCTCGATGCCGCGCAGGCGGCGTTTGCCGCCGGAAAAGGCGCGACGCTGATCTTCGAACGGATGATCTACTTCACCAAAGAGCTCTCGGTGGTCGCCACGCGAAACGCGCGCGACCAAGTGGTCACCTATCCGGTCGCCGAGAACGTGCACGACCACGGCATCCTCTCGGTTTCGATCGCTCCGGCGCGTATCAAAGCCGATATCGCGGCACGCGCCGCCGAGATGGCGACGACGATCGGGCGAAAATTGGGAATCGTCGGTACCTACTGCGTCGAATTCTTTCTCAACGAACGCAACGATCTACTCGTGAACGAAATCGCGCCGCGCCCGCATAACAGCGGGCACTACACGATCGACGTGACTCCCTGTTCGCAGTACGAACAGCACGTGCGCGCGATCTGCGATCTCCCGCTCTCGCCGCCACGCCTCTTCGCCAATGCGATCATGATGAATATTCTCGGCGCTGGGAAAGGCGACACGCTCGGGGGCGTCGATGAAATGCTCGCCGATCCGAGTATCGTGCTGCACATGTACGGGAAACACCATGCCGTCGCGCGCAGAAAAATGGGGCACATCACCGCGATCGTCGACGGGCCGGTCGACGAAGCCGCCATCAAACGCGCGCGCGGCGCGCACGGCCGCCTTCGCTGGTTGCCGTAGCACGTCACCGCGCCGCCTAAGGCGCAGCTTGTGTCACGCCGACTAGGTGGTTTTGTTACGCCGACTAGGTGGTTTGTCACGCCGAGTAGGTGGTTTGTCATGCCGAGTAGGGCGCCGTAGCGCCCGTATCGAGGCACGCGTCGAATGCCCCTCGATATGCCCTCTTCGAGGGCTACTCGGGGTGACAAATCGTGCTACTCGGGGTGACAAATCGTGCTACTCGGGGTGGACTTGCCCCGATTTCGTGGACAGATAGTTACGTGACATCTGTGCATTGTTCGAACTCGATGGGGCTCAGATAGCGATTGGCCGAGTGTCGGCGGCGAGGATTGTACCACGTCTCGATGTACTC
>JAJXXM010000050.1 GCA_021781095.1 bacterium | reverse complement strand
GGCTCGGCTGCGGCGGCGATGTATTCGAAGACCCCGCGCGACGAACGCATCTCGCTCGTTTATGCTCCCGGTGCGAACTCGTACCCGATCATCAACTACGAATATGCGATCGTGAACCCGCACCAGAAGAACGCGCAGACGCGCATGGCGCTGGTGAAGTTCCTTTCGTGGGTGCTCGAACATAACGGCGGACAGCAGATGCACTTCCTCGATGCCGTCCACTTCCTCCCGCTGCCGGTTTCGATTGCAAAATTAAGCCGTATGCAGATCGCGCAGATCCACTAGGTTGGCGAGTCTTACGCCGACGGTAGGGGGGAGCCGGGCGCGACGCGCCGCGGTTCCCTTCTCGCAATCGCCGGCCAGCGGAATGCTGGCCGGCGTTCTCACATCGATCGCCGCAGGTATTTGTCTGCTGTTGGTCGTGCTGATGTTGCTCTTTTTACTGTGGTATACGTGGCCGGCGATCCGCTATAACGGGCTGAGTATCCTCAACGATATCACCTGGAACATCGGTAATCAGTACGGCACGGGGAGTTCGATTCACAACGGCGTTGCCGCGGAACCCGGAGCGGAGTTCGGCGGCTTAGTCTTTTTGGTCGGGACGATGCTCTCGGCGCTGTTGGCGATGGTCTTTGCCGTTCCGCTCGCCCTCGGTGTCGCGTTGACGATCGTCTATCGTCTCCCGGAACGGTTGCGCCTACCGATTAACGCCTTGATCGAACTCATGGCCGGCATCCCCTCCGTCGTATACGGATTGTGGGGAACGATCGTCCTGGTGCCATGGGTCGGCAACCACGTCGCACCGTTCATCACGCATCATTTCGGTTTCATCCCCTTTCTCGGCGGCGATGCCGGAAGCGGGAATGGGCTTTTCTCCGCAGCGATCGTGCTTGCAATCATGGTGATGCCGATTATGGTCGCCACCGTTCGAGACGTTTTGCTCGCGCAACCGCGGAGCTTCTACGAAGCAAGCATGGCGTTGGGGAGTACGTCGTGGCAAGCCGTTACGCATGCGGTATTGCCGAGCGTGCGAACCGGTATCGTCGGCGCCATTCTCGTTGCATTCGGGCGCGCGCTCGGCGAGACGATGGCGGTGCTGATGGTCGCCGGAAACGCGATCAACATTCTCCCGCATAACATTTTTTCACCGATCAATACGATTGCTGCAGTCGTCGTATCGCAGTTGGAATCGGCCGTTAGTGACGCAAGCGGAGTCGCGCAGCGATCGCTCGCCGAACTTGCACTCGTATTGTTCGTCATCTCGTTAGCCGTGAATACGATCGCTCGCGTCGCTATTCGCGGACAGGATCGGTCGCACTAATGGTCTCTCATGTTTCGCGCAACGTCGCGATCTCACGCTTTTGGTGGGTACTCTGCATCGCTTCGCTGGCCGGGGCGCTCTTGGTGCTGCTCTCGCTCTTCGGATTTGTCTTCGTACGCGGTATCGCCGCGATTCGCCCCGATATTTTCTTTACGGTGACGCAAGGCATCGCCGGGGGGCTCGCCAACGCCATCGCCGGAACGCTGCTTTTAGTCACGCTGGCCGTCGCCTTGGTGGTACCGATCGGTATCGGCGCGGCGATCTGGGTCACGCAGTTTGCGCCGGATCGGTTACGGATCGTCGTGCGTCTCTCGATTGACGTGCTCTTCGGCGTGCCCTCGATCGTCGTCGGTTATTTTCTCTACGTCGCCTTGGTCGAGACGGTGGGCTGGGGCTTTTCGCTCGTCGCCGGCTCGCTCGCACTGGCAATCATCATGTTGCCGTACGTCTATCGCGCGGCCGATCTCGCGTTTTCCGCGGTTCCGCGCGATCTCGTCGAAGCATCGGTTGCACTTGGGGCGCGACCGCTGACGACGTTTCTTCGCGTGGCGTTTCCGTGGGCGCTTCCGGGAACGCTCACCGGGTTGCTGATCGGCGTCGGCATCGCTTTAGGCGAGACCGCTCCGTTAATCTATACCGCCGGCTGGTCGAATTATATGCCGACGCTCGCTCCGACGCATTCGCCGGTCGGGTATCTTACCTACGTCGTCTGGACCTTCATCAACGAACCGTTCAAAGAATCGCATCAACTCGCATACGCGGCGGCCTTTCTCTTGATGGTCGGGATCTTCGTCACGAACTTCGTGGCTCGCGCGGCGGTGGAGTACTGGGCTTCGAGAACTCGCTCGCACGCCTAAGGCGGTGCGCGTAAAACGGGCGTTGCGGCAAGGAAAATCACGCCCAGCCCGGTACGTTGCTCGGGGAGGAGCATACGAACCGTGCACGTCAAAGCGAAGCTTTCACCCGGGATCCTTCACGAACTCCCAGCGGATATGGAAGGCGCGTTAACAGCAGCAAGCGGCGCCGCCGATCTGTGGAATGCACTCACGCCGATCCAACGCAATGAATGGATCTGCTGGACGACGATCGTGAAAAAAGAGCAGACGCGCGTCGAACATATCGCGCGTCTGCTCTCCGATCTCCAAAACGGGAAACGACAGCCGTGCTGTTGGCCGGGGTGTCCGCATCGTCGCCCCAGCGCGAAGAAATATTTTCGCAAGCGATAGCGTGCGAGCGACGCCGCTCCTCTAGTGGTTTTCGAGGAGCGGTGCGAAGCCTTTGGGTGGATGATTCTCGCCGGGAATGCGAACGGGAGTGACACCGATCGTCCGACAGCTCCACGGCGATGGAATGCTGTCGACGACCCGCGTCGGAATCTCCGCCGCGCTCGCCGGCAGTGGTGCTTTCGTGCCGGCAAGGCGTTGCGGATCGAAGGCACCCACGAGATTGCTCAGTGCGGGATTCGTATCGCGGGGGCCGAGCGGCAGATACGGCTTCTCGTCTGGCAGCGATGCAAGCGCCGGTAACTTGAAGAGCGTTCCGAGGAATTTCACAAACGAGGCGTGATCGGAGATCTCGCTAACGACGGCGTGGTCGCGCGCGTACGGCGAGATGAGCAACGCCGGAACGCGTGGACCGTCACCGCAGGCGTGTCCGTCGAAGCAGCGTTCGAACTGCGGCGGCGGCACGTGATCGTAGAAGCCTTCGGAGTCATCCCAGAAGATGAAGATCGCCGAACTCTTCCAATAGCGGCTGCGTGCGATCGCATTGACGACTTTTGCGACCATCGCTTCGGATATCTGCGAATCCGAGTATCCCGGGTGGTCGTCATCGCCGCGGAAACGCGACTGGACGCGCGCGTTTTTATCGGCCGGCTTCAGGCCGAAGGGATTCTTTTTTCCGCCTTTGATGATGATGACGCTTCGCTTGCCGAGCCGTCCGTGCGAGAGCGCGGGGAAGAGCGCCGTGAGATCGTGTACGCCGCGCCAAAAGTACGGGTTCTTTCGGAGATAGCCGAAATACTGTAAGGCGTTGTGGTGCGGAATATACCCGTGCACGAGATTCGTTGCATTCGGATGGGCGGCGGCAGCGTATCCTTCTTGGTACCAGCCCCACGGTATGGCGGGGCGCCCGCTGCGTGCGATCGCCGTGATATCTTTGCGTATGCCGTGGTTGTCGTTTTTCGCTTCGATCGCTCGACGCTGCGCCATCGTGAGAAAAATCGTCGCGTAATGCTGGTCGTACTGCGCCTTGAGCGGGTCGGGCGGGCTTCCCGGGTAGGGGCCGAACGGCGGCTCCGCGTCGTCGACGATCGGTTCTCCAGGGCCCTTTGCATCGGGCGCTACTTGTTCCGATGCGTCGCGCGCCCACTGCGTCTCGCCGGTTTGCGCTGCGATGAGATCGATATTCCCCGGCGTCGAGGGTCCCCACATTCCCTGAAAAAAGTGATCGTAGAGCGCGAAGTTATGCGCGTAGTACCAGAGATAGGGAATGGTGTCGCAATCTTCGTGGGCCATGGTCAGCAAACCGAGCCGCTCGGCATCGCTGCGCGTATAACCGCGTGCGAGAAGACCGAATTCCTCCGTTGCGACGTAGAGATCCATCCGACCGCCGTCGGCTTTTGTCAGCAGCGCCGGGCGCGAATGCTCGGCGTCGGCGGTGTCGGGGGCGGTGATGCGAAACGGCGTTACCCACTGGCGCCCAAGCGGATCGTATTGACGAAATCCATGCGTTCGAGCAGAGGGTGATGCAAGATTATCCGCGCCCGGAAACGTGCCGAAATACGAATCGAAAGAGCGATTCTCTTGATAGATTACAAAAACGTGCTTGATATGCGAACGAAGGAGCGCATCGAGCGATGCACGTTGTATCGACGACGCATGTTCCGATGCACCTGCGGGCGCGAATGAACAGAGCATGGAGCAACCGATGATGAAAGCAACGAGACGGCGCAACGGGAGACCTCCGCGAGCGAAAACAGCGAATACGATACCGCATGTTGTGCGGCTTTTGCCCTTGTGAGTCCTGGTCTTTTACGTGAAAAAAAGCTCGTGGATGCGGGAGTTTTTTCATCGATCGTTAACAACGATTATGAACCTCAAGGTTGCTTAAGAGAGTGAAGGAGAACCGCCGATGATCGAGATGGAAATGATTCGTGAGATCGTCCGTTTACCCGCTCCGGCGCCCCAACCGCAAGCGCTCGCAGCTGATGGCGAACGCCTCTGGGTAAGCTCGATGCAGACGAGCCGCCTCTATGCCGTCTCGCCGAGCGACGACCGAATTCTCGATGAGTCGCAGGCCCCCGGCAAACCCATCGGCGCGATTGCGCTCGGGGACGAATTGCGATTCGTATCCAGCGAAGGTGCCGAGGACGATCGTTACTTGCGGCGCTTCGTTCCCGGTCACGGCGTTAAAGAACA
>JAJXXM010000041.1 GCA_021781095.1 bacterium | reverse complement strand
GGGTGAGAACGTTTTTTTACGCACGGGGACGACAAGCGAACCGGCGGGAGAGATTCGTACGCGCGCCGCAGCTCGCGGAACCGAATTCTGTCTTTTCGAAGGAACGACTCCGGTTTCGCGGAGCGCCCTGATCGAACGGCTCGAACACCTCTCTGCACATCCCGACCGGCGGTTCGCCGCGGCGGCGCGCATTCACGTCGACGGCAGCTTCGAACTCGTCGAACGCGCAATCGATGATACGATTGCCGGTGCACTCCATGTTGTTATCGTGGCACGCAACGCCGGCGGGCGCTTCGAGCCGCTACGCGGGAAAGCACCGCATACAACCGGACGGAGTAAGCGCATCAAGACCGGATAAGCGCTACACCCCGTCTGCCGCATGGAGCCCGCGAATCTCCGGCAAATGGGCGGCGTGCAGTCGTTTTTGCAGCGGTTGCATCACCTCTGCCCGGAACTCCGCAAATGTTTTCATGGCAGCGTGATAGCGCACCATGAACGCTCGGTCAAACGTGAGGTCTGCCGCCGTCGGTGGATGAAGCGAGAAGCTGAGCCCAGCCGGGAGATCCTCTCGTAGCGATCCGGCACGAAGCGCAAAATCCTCTCCGTTGCGATAGTTGGCGGTGAACGCCGCAAACACGGCTTCCCTCTTTGCAAGAGCATTTGCAATCGCCGCGCGCAAAGCTGTATCGTGCGTTGCTGCGCGAGCTTTTTCGAGCGAGGCCGCCATCGCATCGAGGTCGTTTAGTGCCTTGTCGATCGCGGAGGTGACACGAACGTATCCGAGGTTGAAACGATATGCGCGTTCGTAGTCGCTCTGTCGCCACGGAGAACGCGGATCGGCTTTCAGCGTAAAAGTCGTCGTCTCGGTGCGCCCATCGGCGGTGAGTCGAAGCGTATAGGTTCCCGGAGGAACCGGAGGCCCCGACTGAACGCGAAACGCCGGAGCCGCACCTTTCCATTGCACGGCGGGAGTCGCGTTGAGATCCCAAACATAGCGATTGATGCCGGGGCGATTTGAGATACGGGCGACGTTCTTTTTGCCGACCTTGTGGGTGCCGGAGATCGTTCGCACCAGGCGCCCTCGCGCATCGTAGACTTGCAATACCGGCGGAGTGTGCGAGACACGATGCTGGTAATAGGAAATCATCACGCCGGCCGGGGGATTTTTACCGGAGAATCTGCCGTAGAGCCCCTCTTGGTTCGAATGCATGACCCACCGATAGGTCGTACGCGGATGGAACAGCATGAATCCCGCCCGCTGCGCCGCGCGCAGCCGTTCCAGCGGGGTTACATCGTCGAGAATCCATATTCCGCGCCCATGAGTTGCAACGACCAAATCGCGTTCGCGCGGCGCGATACGGATATCGCGGAAGCTCGCAACCGGGATGTTGTTTCGCAGGCTCTCCCAGTGCTCGCCATCGTTAAAACTCACGTAGAGGCCGCGTTCGGTTCCGAGGTAGAGAACCTTTGGATTGACGGAGTCAGGACGGATCGTTCTTACGAACTCCGTCGCGGGAATCCCATTGACGATCTTGCGCCAATGTTGACCGAAATCGTGCGTGACGAATGCATAGGGTGCATCGTCGCCCGATCGATGTCGATCGACGACCGCATAGGCCGTACCGGCGTTAAACGGCGACGGCGCAACGGTTTCGACCCGGCCGAACGGAGCGAGCCCGGGCGGAGTGACGTTCGTCCAGGTTTTACCACCGTTCCGCGTGAGTTGCACGAGCCCGTCATCGGTGCCGACCCAGATCTCTCCCTTCGATATCGGCGACCCTTCGATATCGAGAATCGTATCGGAGTATTCGGTGCCGAAAACGTCTTTGGTGATTGGGCCGCCCGAAGGCGCTTGATGCGATTTAATATCGAGCGTGAGATCGGGGCTGATCGGCGACCAGTGTTCGCCGCGGTCGGTACTTTGGAAAACGACGTCCCCTCCGTACCACATGATCTGGGGATTCCACGGCGCAAACGCAATCGGGGAATCCCAATTGAAGCGATATTTGGCCAGGCGCAGATCGAAGCGCGCGGCAGAGGTTGCGTTATATGGCCCCACATAGCGAAAATCTTCATCGTTCCAGTCGTAGCGAAGGAGATATCCGTCTTCGGAATCGGCAAACACATAACGCGCGTCGGCGGGGTCGGGAACCGCCCACATGCCGTCGCCTCCCACGGTGACGCGCCAGTCGCGGCCGGTAATGCCGTCGTACGAGCGAGAATTTGACGGCCCGCAGAAGGCTTCGTTATCTTGCAGTGCGGCGCAGACCATAAACGGGCGCGCGGAAGAAATTCCTACATGATACACTTGTTCGATCGGCAAATTCCGCGTAAACGAAAAATGCTTGCCGCGGTCGAGCGTCAGTGCGAACCCACCGTCATCGCCGATGATAAACCGTTTCCCGTCGTTCGGGTCGATCCAAATTGCGTGGGCGTCCGCGTGAACGCCGCGTCCGAAGCGCTTGAAAGTTTTTCCACCGTCGGTACTCAGAGCGAGATTCATCGACAGAGTGTACACGCGATTTTCATTGCGCGGATCGACGGCAAGATGCGTGAAATAAAACGGGCGCTGGTCGATCAACGTGCCGGAGAAAAGTTTTTCCCAGTGTACGCCGGCATCATCCGATCGCCACAACACCCCTTCGCGCGACTGAATCAACGCGTAAATACGGTTCGGATTGCTGGGCGCAATCGCCAGGCCGATTCGCCCGGTAATCCCGGTCGGAAATCCGTTGCCGTCGATCCGCTTCCAGGTTTTTCCGCCATTAACCGATTTATAGAGGCCGCCGTGCACTCCGCCGCTCGAAAACGTCCACGGTTTACGGCGAAATTGCCACATTCCGGTGTAGAGAATCTCCGGGTTGCGAGGATCCATCGCCAGGTCGCTCGCGCCGCTATCGGGAGCGAGATAGAGCGTTTTCTTCCACGTTTTGCCGCCGTCGAAGGTCACATAGACGCCGCGGTGTGTGCTATTACGGAAGACGTCCCCGAGTACCGCGACCACAACATGATTGCCGTCGTGCGGATCGACGACGATCGCTGCAATATGTCCGCTTTTGCGCAGACCGACGTTCTTCCAGGTTTTTCCGCCGTCGACGCTCTTGTAGAGTCCGTCACCGCGGATCACATCGTTGCGAGGATTGCTCTCGCCGGTTCCGACCCAGACGATGTCGGCGTTGCGCGGATCGATGGCAATCGCGCCGATGGAGGCGACCGGCTCCTTTGCGAAAACGTCACGCCACGTTGCCCCGCCGTTGACGCTCTTCCACACGCCGCCGCCCGCAGAACCGATGTAGTAGAGGTTTGGGTGCTGCGCGCTTCCTGCGACCGCCGGAACGCGGCCGCCTGCAGTTGCCGGCCCGATCGATCGAAAATGCATCGTTGCGAAGGGAGGCTGCGCCGAGCGCGCGACCCCCGGCAAACAGAGTGCTGCGAGTACAACGAAAAGCGGCATAAGACGTTTCACGGCAAATCCTCCAAGCGGAGAGATTAGGGAACGACCCGCTATTTCCCGGTCGTGAGCCCGTTGAGGATCGCTTCGTTTTGGGGCGGTGCGTTCGAAGCAAGCGGTTCGTCGCCGGCGATATCACCGCCGAGCAGCAACGGCGACGGCGACCCGACGGGACGCCGCACTCGCGAGCATCGCTAACTGAAGAGTCGTTCGATATCGGCAGCATCGAGCGGTAACGGTGCGCTCGATGCATCGGCAAACTGACTCGCGGCAAGCTCTCCTTTACGCGCCTGCAATTCGAGGATCCGTTCTTCGACGGTTCCCTCGGCAATGAGCTTGTAGACGAAAACGTGCTGCTCCTGGCCGATGCGATGGGCGCGGTCGGTCGCCTGCCTCTCCACCGCCGGGTTCCACCACGGATCGTAATGGATGACGGTGTCGGCAGCGGTCAAATTCAGCCCCGTGCCGCCGGCTTTGAGGCTGATCAGGAAGAGCGGTACTTCGCGATTTTGGAAGCGCTTTACCGGAGTCTCGCGGTCGCGCGTCGCGCCGCGAATTTCAACGAACTCCACGTTTCGTTTCGCCAACTCCGGCTTGATAATATCGAGCATTGAGGTGAATTGTGAGAACAACAGGATTCGTCGACCGTCGGCGATCAAGCTCTCCAGCATTTCGAAAAGCGCGTCGAGCTTTTGCGACTCTTTAACGCTATGCGCCGCGTCTAAATCGAGCAGGCGTGGATCGCAGCAGACCTGACGCAGCTTCAACAACGCATCGAGTACCACGATGCGACTCCGAGCGAGGCCGCGTTTAGCAACTTCATCTCGCACGCGTTTGTGCATGGCCAAGCGAATGGTTTCGTAGAGATCGCGCTGCGCTCCGCCGAGCTCGACGCGATGGATGATCTCGGTTTTTTCCGGAAGATCGCGCGCAACATCTTCTTTGGTGCGCCGGACCAAAAATGGATGCAGACGCTTGCCTAGCGCATTTCTTCGTAACGTATCTCCACGTTTTTCGATCGGCGTTCGGAAAAAACGCGCGAAGGAGCTCCGCGTTCCAAGAAGCCCCGGCAACGCGAAAGCGTAGATCGACCACAGCTCCTCTAAATTATTTTCAATCGGCGTGCCGGTCATCGCTATACGCTGCTCTGCGTGCAGCTTCGTTGCGGACATTGCCGCTTTTGAGCGAGGATTTTTAATTGCCTGGGCTTCGTCGAGAACGGCGATCGCCCATTCGCGAGCGTGGAGTTCCTCGGCATCGCGCACCAACAGCGCGTAGGTGCTCAGCACG
>JAJXXM010000430.1 GCA_021781095.1 bacterium | reverse complement strand
CCGCACCGAGAACGACTCGCGCTATCCGCCGCTGCCGGCGGCGAGCGCCTGCCCCGTCCAATAGCGCACGTCGGGCGCTTCGGGAATCGCGGCGGGAGTGATGATATCGGCGAGCCGGTTGGGAAGACCCAACGACGCGCGCACTTCGGCGAGTTCGGCCATCGCGTTGAAACTCAGCAAGGATGCACGGCGCACGATATCGCGTCCGAGTTGCGGGTCGGGCAAACCGCTGGTCATCGCCGCGATGGCAAAGGGCGCTCCGGGTTCGTACACGATACCGACGTCGGCCATGACGTCGTGTAACGACCCGGTTTTATGGGCGATCGTCGTGCCGTCGGGGAGCGGTTCGGGAAGCAACGTATCGATCTCTTGATGGGCGAGTATTTCGAGCATGGCGTGCGAGGACCACGTGTCGACGAGTTTCCCATGCGCCATGCGAACCAACAACGTCAGCATGTCGAGCGGCGTCGTGCGCAAGTTCGTTTCGACCGATGAAACGTCGGTGCGGATCGCCGTTCGAAGGTAGGTATGGTGGCACCCGTAGGCTTGCATCGCCGCGTTGATGCTCCGGCGGCCGACGAGCCGAATCAGCATATTCGCGGCCGTGTTATCGCTGATATCGATCATCTTTGAAAGGAGCTCTTTGACGGTGATCGACGCTCCGACCGGAGCGTACGCGAGATCGCCGGAGCCGTAGTCGCGATCTCCGGCGCGCAGATGCATGACGTGCGTCAAGGTGAAGCGTCCGCGCGCCATCTGTCGGAAGACCTCGATCATCACCGGAATTTTTATCGTCGATGCCGCCGGCATCGAGCGATTGAGATTATATCCGGTGACGGCACCGGTCGCGAGATCTTCGACGGCGATGCCGACGTTGGCGTCGCTCGACTGCGCGAGCGAACGAAGAGCGTCGCGAAGCCCGCGCATCGGCGGCGGGATCGCGGCGGCGCAGGGCGGCGCGCCGATCCAGGCGAGCGCTGCGGCGAGAGCGGCGACGAAGAGCATGCGCGGATTCATCACGGATAGGGTTTCCCTTCGGCGGCGGGTGGGCGGTAGCGTCCGCTCGCACCGAGCAACGCAAGGAGTGCGGCGATATAGGGCAACGCTTGGAGAAAATCGCTCGGTAGCCACGCGATATTCCCCTGAAGTGCGAACTGCAATGCTTCGAGCAAACCGAAAATCAGTGCGACGCCGGCGGCTCCGAGCGGCGTCCATCTTCCAAAAATAACTGCGGCGAGGGCGATGAACCCGCGCCCGGCGATCATGCCGTCGGAGTAGAGATTGAGTTCCCCGAGCGCGAGAAAGACTCCGCCGAGCCCGGCGAGACCGCCCGCTATGCTGCTGGCGTAGAGCCGAACCGCGAGCGGATCGATGCCGGCCGCGCGGGCTGCGTGCGGATTCTCGCCGCAGGCTCTCAATCGCAAGCCGATCGGTGTCCGCGCGATCGCCCACTGCAACGCTGCGGCGAGCGCGATGCCCAGCAGGACCATCGGCCAGAGCGCTTGATTGATCGCCGGAACCTGCGGCGTGACGCCCGCTTGATTGAAGACGTAAATCAGGCCGAATGCCGCTCCGCCGGTGCAGATGAGGTTGATGCCCATCCCCGCGACGATTTGATCGACGCGCCACCGCGTTGCGGCGAAGCCGAGCGCGAACCCCACCGCCGCGCCGACTGCAACGCCGCCGATCGCACCGATCCACGGGTCGCGCGTGAAGTACGAGAGCAGCGCCGCGGCAAATGCGCCGGCGGTCATCTCACCTTCCAACGCAATATTGACGATACCGGCGCGTTCGGAGAGAACGCCTCCGAGCGCCGCAAGCAGAATCGGCGTTCCGCGAACCAATGCGAGCGCGAGGAGCGAGAGAACGAGCGAGAGCGTCATCGTGCGCCCGCTCCCCGCGCGCCGAGATAGCGCCGCGCCGCGAGTGCGAAGACCAGCAAACCTTCGATCACGTGGATTGCATCCTTCGGAACGGCGGCCGCCGCCTGCAAGGCGAGGCCGCCCGATTCCAGCGCGCCGAACGCGAGCGCCGCAATGCAGATCGTCAGCGGTTCGAGGCCGCCGACGAGCGCGACGGCGATGGCGATGAATCCGTAGCCTGGAGAGAGCTGCGTGTTAAAACGGTGCAGCTCGCCTGCAACGAGCGCCGCTCCGCCCATGCCCGCGAGCGCTCCCGACCACGCCATCGCCCAGAGCGCGACGCGCGGCAACGATATTCCGGCGCGCCGCGCCGCTTCGGGCGCTTCGCCCGCGGCGCGTAAGCGATAGCCGAACCACGTCGAATCGAGCACGTAACGCAGCGCGAATGCCGCAAGCAGCGCGATCGGCAACGCGATCGTGGCGCGCGTATGCGAGAGCAGCGTCGGAAGCCAGTAGGCATGCGGGAGGAGCGAGAGTTCGGGGCCCGCTGCATCGGGGGCGCGCAGCGGCCCGGTAACGAGATAGAGTGCGAGCGATGCGGCGATGAAATTGAGCATGAGCGTCGAGATCACTTCGTTGGCATCGCGCGCCGCCTTCAACCATCCGGCGATCGCTCCCCAGAGCGCGCCGCCGATCGCGCCGGCGAGAAAGATCGCCGCAATGGCGATCGCCGGCGGTACGTCGATTCGCGTGCCGATCCAGCCCGCGAGCAGCCCGCCGATGAGCAGTTGTCCCTCCGCACCGATGTTGAACAGCCCGGCGCGGAAAGCGATGGCGATACCGAGTGCGGGAAAGAGCAGCGCGGTGGTACTCGCCAGCGTCTCGGCGATCTGCTGTTTGCCGCCGAACGCGCCGTAGAAGAAGGCATTGAACCCAACGATCGGCGAGACGCGGGAAGCGATCATCGCGAGCGACATCGCCGCGGCGACGCCGAGGGTACCGATCGCGAGTGCTTTCGCGCTCTCGCGGTTCACGCGCTCACCATCAATCGACCGATCGCTTCGCGATCGAAGCGACGTTCGGAGAACTCGCCGCGTAACGCTCCTCTCGTCATCACGAGGATGCGATCGGAGAGCGCGAAGAGTTCGTCGAGTTCGAAAGAGATGAGCAAGATCGCGGCGCCGCGATTACGGGCTGCGAGCAGCTCGGTGTGGACCGTCGCGGTCGCGCCGATATCGATGCCGCGCGTCGGATTGTAGGCGATGACGAACGCCGGATTGTCGACGAGCGCGCGCCCGACGACGAGCTTTTGTTGGTTGCCGCCGGAGAGCGTCGATAACGGAGCGTCGATACTCGTGGCACGGACGTCGAAACGTTCGACGATCGCCGTACACTGCGCGCGCGCCGCGGCCCGATCGATGCGCCACGAAGCTTTGGCACTCGTCGCGCGTTCGCGCCCGAGCATTACATTTTCGAGCAACGACCAATTCGGAATCACCGCTTCGAGCAAGCGATCCTGCGGGATGACCCCGATGGAGTGTGGGCGTTCGATCGTGCCGCGATACGCGGTTAAACCGGCGAGCGCGTCGGCGAGCGCGCTCTGGCCGTTGCCTTCCACACCGGCGATGCCGAGGATCTCGCCGGCGGCGATCTGTAACGAGAGGTTCTCGATCGCTCCCGGAACGGCGAGGCCGCTCACCCGCACGGCGATCGCTCCGTGCGTCGGCTCGTGCGCCGGAATTGCGGGAATCTCCCCGCCGATCATCGCCCGCGCGACCTGTTCGCGCGTGGTCGCAGAGATCGGCCGTTCCTCCACCACGCGGCCGCGCCGCAGGACCGTAACGCGCCGGGCGTGCGCGAACACTTCGTCGAGTTTGTGCGTGATGACGAGAACGCCGACGCCGCGTTGCGTCAACAGCGCGATCGTTCCGAAAAGTCGCTCCACTTCGCTCGGCGAGAGCGCAGCGGTTGGTTCGTCGAGAATCAGAATGCCGGGGTCGCGCGCGAGCTCGCGCAAGAGTTCGACGCGCTGGCGGATGCCGACGGGAAGCGTTTCGACCACCGCCTCCGGATCGACCTCGAGGCCGTATCGTTCCCCGAGCTCGCGCACGAACGCGCATGCCGCGCCGCGATCGATCGTGCCTCCGCGCTGCGGTTCGTGCCCGAGAACGACGTTCTCCCACACGCGCAAACGGTCGATGAGCGCGAAGTGTTGGTGCACGAGGCCGATACGCCCGCTCCGTTCGATCGTTCCGGCATCTGCGGCAATTTCACCCGCCGCGATCGCGGCGAGCGTCGATTTTCCGGCACCGTTTTCACCGACCAATGCGTGGATTTCGCCGGCCTCGCAGGTGAGATCGACGTCGTCGAGCACCTGCAGGCGGTCGTAGCGCTTCGAGATGCCGCGAAGGCGCAGCGAGCCGTTCAGAGCGCCACCGGTTGAAACGACGCAAGCGCGCGGAGCGTCGCCGGCGGCACGATGCGCCCGTCGACGATCGCGGCACGGATGCGTGCCAAGCGCGCGAGGCGTGCGGGCCCGATCTTCGCGCGCGTATATTTGAAATGCGTTAGCGAGACGCCGCCCTCCCGCAACCCGAACACGACGTGTCCGTGCATGGGTTTGCCCTCTTGGTAGGCCTTCGCAACGTCGAAGACCGCAACGTTGACGCGTTTCACCACCGAAGTGAGGACTTTCCCCGGGGCGAGGCCGTCTTGGTTCGAATCGACGCCGATCGCATACGCGCCGGGGCGCGTTTGCACGGCTTCGATCGCCCCCATTCCGGCCTTTCCGGCGGCGGCATATAGAATGTCGGCGCCGTCGTTCAGTTCGACGTCGGCGAGTTCTTTGCCGGCGGCGACGTCGTCGAAACTGCCGATGTATTTCGCG
>JAJXXM010000265.1 GCA_021781095.1 bacterium | reverse complement strand
GGGCCGACGAAGGCGACGCAGAGCGTTCCGACCGGCTTCTCCGCGCTCCCACCCTCCGGACCCGCGATTCCGGTCGTCGCGATGCCGATCTCGGCGCCCAATCGGGCGCGGACACCGCGTGCCATCGCGAGCGCGCACTCCTCGCTGACCGCACCGAAACGCGCGAGCGTCTCCTCGGGCACCCCAAGTTGGGTCTGCTTCACCGCGTTGTCGTAGGCGACCACTCCGCCGAGAAAGCGCCGCGACGCACCGGGGACGGCGGTGATCGCCGCCGCGATCCGCCCGCCGGTACAGGATTCAGCGACGGCAAGGCGCTCCGCGCGTTCGTCGAGCGCCGCGAGAACCGCCCCCTCCAACGTCATCGCATCGATGCCGAAGACATGCCCCTGAAGGCGCGAACGCAGCTCTTCTTCCAGCGGTGCGATCGATGCAAGCGCGCTCTCTGCAGAGGCGGCTTTCGCCATAATTTTTACATCGCAGCGATAATCGTGTGCGAGCACGGCGATCTTCGGGTTCTCCGAAGAAGTAAAGAGATCGGCGATGCGATGATCGATCTCCGATTCGCCGATATTGACCGTGTGTAACACGCGCGTCACGATGCCTTCGCGCACTTCGAAATGCGAACGTAACCACGGCAATAGGCGCTCCGCCAGCATCGGTTTCATCTCGCGCGGAACGCCGGGCATGCAGGCGGCGAACTTCCCGTCGGCGCGAAACGCGATAAATCCGGGTGCGGTCCCATGCGGATTGACGAGCGGAAAACTTCCGCGCGGCAGAAAGGCCTGCTTCCGATTATTTTCGCGCATCGTGCGCCCGATCGAGGCAAAGAAACCCTCGATCTCGGCAAGCGCGGCGGGATCGAGCACGAGTTCGAGCCCGAAAGCATCCGCAACCGCCTCTTTCGTGAGGTCGTCGACGGTCGGGCCGAGGCCCCCGGTCGAGATAAGCCCATCGGCGCGCTCCAGGACCTCGCGTACCAAATGAGCGATCCGCTCGCGATTATCGCCGACGGCGTGGCTTGCATAGCAGTCGATGCCGTTTTCTGCAAGCGTTGCGGCGATATGCGCGGTATTGGTGTCGACGAGTTGTCCGAGCAACAACTCCGTTCCGACCGCGACGAGTTCGACGTTACTCATCTTCGAGTACCTGCGGAGCGAACGAAATTGCGAGTTCGTCTTCAAACCATTCCGGATAACGAAAATCGATCTCTGCATCGAATCCGTCGGCGATACGGATCATCTCCTTTCGACGGATGCCTCCCTGTTCGGGAGCACCATAACGTCTTCGAATACGCTCCTTCTGCGTCGCAAGGCACTCGATAAAACGTTCGAAGGTGCCGTCCATCGCGCGTTGCAGCGCGGCGCGGAGATTTTTCCCAACGCGCGGCGCGAGCCCGGTCGTGGAGACCGAGATGCGCACCGGTCCGGCTTTTGCCGTCGCCGCCATTGCGACGATGCCGTAGCGCGGCTGATCGATACAGCAGAGTAAAAAACGATGGCGATCGGCGTACTCGCGCAGCCGTGCCGAGAGCCGTTCGTCCTGCGGCGTCGAGATCACGAAAAACGCATCGCTGACGTCGCTCTCGCGAATCGTCGAGGGATCGGTGAGCCGGAGAAGATCGGCTCCGCTCTCTTCCAACGCGGCGGCCTTTTCGATCGCCTCCCGGTCGTCCGCCGCACCGATCACGATGCATCGACGACCTTTCAGATTCAAACTCACCGGATAGAACGGAATAACGGGTTTCATTAGAAATCCACCGGGCGCAGATAAAATTCGTTGATCGCGGTATCGCTCAGCATCGCGGTCGTCGGCAGGTGGCGTTTCCAATGCGTACCCTCCAGGCGTCGTCGCACGAGCGCAACCTCCGCGGCGTCGAAGCCGCGCGCCGTGAGTTGCTCGTCGCGATATCCGAGCAACATCGATGCAAGAATCGCGTCGGCGCGCGGATAGCGAATGCCGAGATCGCCCTCGTCGGTCTGGTTCGCTTCCAGATCGGCGCTCGGCGCTTTCTCGATCAGCGGCGCGGGAACGCCGAGGTAGCGTGCGAGCTCCCAGACCTGCGTCTTAAAGAGATCGCCGAGCGGATTGATCGGTGGTGTGTCGTCGGCATGCCACGTGAAATAGCCGAGAAGCCGTTCGGTCTTATTTCCGGTACCGATCGGTAAAGCGGCGAGCTTCGCCGATTGATCGAAAAGCACGAGCATTCGCGTGCGCGCGAGGACATTTCCGCGCCGGCGCGGGTCGGCATCGGGCTCGTACTGCAGATAGCCGTCGACCGCGGCGCTAATATCGATGGTTCGCGCGACCGCTCCGAGCGCATCGATGACGAGTTGCGCGTCGTCAAGGCTCGCTACGCTCGAGAGTCGATAGGGCATGCGGATGAGATGCACGTTCTGCGGCCCCAGCGCGCGCGCGCAAAGATAGGCGGTGACCGCTGAATCGACCCCACCCGAGAGCCCGACAACGGCATGCTTGATGCCGCGACGCTCGACACATTCGTCGCGCAGAAAGGCAACGAGCCAACGTGCCGCTACCTCGGGATCGATCTTGGGGGCAGCGTATGGGTCGCGCGGCGGCGGATCAACGATCGGCAGCATCGCTGCGCCCTCGCACCCAGGGCAACTCCTCATCGGCCAGCAGATCGGGGAGTACCGTGCGCAGATCGGCGAGCAAGGGAAGATTCGCGCGCGCGATCTCGACGTCATCGAGAAGCAGCTCCGCGCGTACGATGCACGCATCGTCGCCCTCGGCTTTTACCAACATCGTGCCGTCAGGGCCGATCGCGCACGAGGAACCGGTCATGCCCTTCCCGCCCTCAAAGCCCGCAAGCCCCGCGTAGAGAACGAAACACCCGTGCTCCATCGCTGTCCCACGCAACAGATCACGCCAGCGCGTGACGGAGAGTAACTCGCCCTTGCCCTCGATCCCGCGACCGGGCGCCGCGCTCGGAACGACGATCGAACGGGCGCCTTTGAGCGCAGCGATCGTCGGGAGCATCGAATGCCAGATATCCTCGCAGATCAACAGCGCCGTCGTGCCGAGCAACGGAGAATCGAAAACCTGCACGCGATTGCCGCGCGAAAGAAAACGTTCTTCGTCGAAAACGCCGTAGGTGGGAAGAAACAGTTTGCGATGAACGTGGAGGATGCGCGTCTCTTTTTCGTCGAGCGCCAACCAAATCGCGCTGTTATAATACGATCCGTTCTCGACTTCGTAGAAACCCGCGACGATCTCCACCGGACGCTGCCCTGCAACGTCGCGCCAGAGTGAAGAAAGTTCGTGCCCGAATCGCTCGGCCGTTCGCGCCGCTTCGTAGACGGCTCCCTCGAGGAAGTATCCGGTGAGCGCAGCTTCCGGCAGAACGACGAGTTGCGGCGAAGCATCGAGCGCGGCGAGTTGGGCGAAGACCGCCCGCAACGCGGCGAGATTTTCTACGTAGTCGCCCTTGCGCGGTTTGCTCTGTACGAGCGCTATACGCGCGCGCGGGGCTCGGCTATCGCTCTGCACCGACGACGCTCGCGCCGATTTTTTCGGCACACTCTTCAGCGGGGTAGGTCCAAATTTCGGCGAGCGTGGGGTGGAGATGCGGAATTTTTGCAAACTGCTCGACCGTCGCATCGAAGTGCATCGCGACGATGACCTCGTGAATCAACTCCGAGGCTTCGGGGCCGATACAGGCCGCACCCAAAATACGCCCGTCCTTCGGGTCGGCGAGCATTTTTACGAACCCGTCGGTCTTTCCAAGGCACATCGCCTTTCCGTGCTCGGCAAATGCATAACGCCCCGAGACATACGGCGTCCCCGCGCGCTGCAACTCTTTCTCCGTCGCACCGGCGACGGCAATCTGCGGTTCGGTAAAAATCGTATGCGAACGTTGCAGACGATAATCGGCTCGCTCGTCGCCGCCGGACAGAGCGTTGCGCGCAGCGATCTCGCCCTGATAGATCGCTACGTGCACCAAAAGGAACTCGCCGGTAACATCGCCGACGGCGAAGATGCGCGGATTGCTCGTGCGCATGGCGGAATCGATTTCGATACCGGAGACGGCATGCGCCTTAACGCCCGTGCGCTCGAGATCGAGCCCCGCGATATTCGGCACGCGCCCCAAGCAATAAAAAATCTCCTCGGCATCGACATCGAGCGCAATCCCGTCACGCTCTAAGCGCACGATCTTGCGGCCGCGCTCTTTGCGCACCGATTGCATCCGCGAGCGCAGATGAACGGCGATCCCTTCGTTGCGGAATGCCTCGGTGAGCGTCTCGCCGACATCGGTATCGGTTCCGGAAAGGAGGTGCTCGCCGCGAATGACGACCTGCGTCCGCGCACCCATGCGCGAAAGAAACTGACCGAGCTCGCAGCCGACGTAGCCGCCGCCGAGGACGATCGCCGATTCCGGAATGCGCTCCATCTCGAGCAACGCGTCGCTATCGAGAAAACCCGTCTCCAGCAAGCCCGGAAGCGCCGGCGGCGCGACGACACTCCCCGTTGCAATAATGAAGGTATCGGCCTCGAGCAATTCGTTATCGACGGCGAGTTCGCGCTCGCTGACGAAGCGCGCTTGACCGCGATGCAACGGAAAACGCTCGATCCCGTCGATGCGATCGGCGGCAAACTCGCCGACCAATGCCCGTTTGCGCGCCGCAATATACGACATGTCGATACGCGGTTCGCCGGTGGTGATGCCGAGTGCCACCGCGGTGCGAATCGCTTGCACGCGATCGCTGCTGGCAAGAAGCGCTTTGCTCGGCATACA
>JAJXXM010000044.1 GCA_021781095.1 bacterium | reverse complement strand
GGCGTCGGTAGACTGTCGACGGGGAAATGCTTGCTGATATCGGCGAGCGAGTATTCGCGCGCGCGACCGGGCAGATTCTCCATGAGCGCGGCGTCGAGTCGCCCTTCGAACCCGAGTACGTGGTGGAAGCTCGAATTATCGTTCAGCGCGGTTCCGATCGGCGCGCACCCGGCGAGTGCAGTTGCAATCGATGAAGCGAGAAAGAGTCGTCGCTTCATGGGCCCACGTTCTCATGTTCGCGCAACCGGTACCAGCCGGAGATCATCGAGCGCATCTGATTGAAGAAACCTTGCGTAAGAACCTGAAAGATGTGCACGAACGCAAAACCGACGAAGAGCATCATCCCGACGAAATGCCAAAGGCGCGCAAATTGCCGTCCGCCAAAAAGGATCGTCAACGGATGAGCGATCGCATCGATCCCCGGCGAGAGCGCAAGCCCGGTTAAGAAGATGAGCGGCGCGAGTACGAACAGCACGAAGGTATACGCGGCTTTCTGTAGCGGATTATAGCTACCGTGCGGCGGCGGATCGCGCCTCAAGCGCAGATAGTAGGCTTGCATCGGCCAGAGCTTGCGCAGATCGCTTGGGCGCAAAATCATCTCTGCGAGATTTCCTTTCACCGCACTGGAAACGAGCCAGGCAAGCCATGCGAGGCTCGCGATCCAGGCGAAGAAAAAGTGCCACCGTCGTCCGTCGGCAAGATCTTGGTAGGCCGGGATTGTGAGCCAGCCGGGGAACGCCCGCGCCCCCTCACCACCGTTCCCATCGCTTCCCCACCCGAGGAAACCGGTCGTGGTGAAGGAGCGGCCGAAAATCGTCGTCCTCCCAACGCCATCGGCAGGGGCATCGATGGAGAGTACCCGCCGCGTCGGGGTGCTGCGATCCGCGGCGTCGAGGTAGGGCGCCGCGTTGAAAATCTGTAGGCCGCTCGAAATTAAGACGGCAACGGCGATCGCCCCGAACCAATGGGCGAGCCGTGCGAGCGGAGCGTAGCGGTAGACGAGTCTTTGCACGATGCAACGATAACGTATCCCAGGCGCCTTTGGATGGCGCCGAGAAGAGGGCCGGGGTATGAAAGAAGCACCTCTTCGCGTCGCGCTCGCCGACGGCGTTGCACGCGTGACGCTCGCTCGCCCAAAGGTTCGCAACGCATTTAATAACGAGATGATCGCAGCGCTCCGTGAGACCTTCGAGCGATTCAACAACGATGACAGTACGCGCGCCGTCCTGCTGACCGGTGAAGGCCCCGTCTTCTGCGGCGGCGCCGACATTTCGTGGATGCGCGCTTCACTCGATCTCACCCATGAAGAGAACATCGCCGACGCCCGCGCGATGAGCGAGATGTTCCGCGCGATCGACCGGTGCAGCAAGCCGACGGTCGCTGCCATTCACGGTGCTGCGCTCGGCGGCGGAGCGGGGCTCGCAGCGGTCTGCGATATCGTCATCGCCGCAGATGACACGGTCTTCGGCTTTACCGAGGTAAAGCTCGGTATCATACCGGCGGTAATATCCCCGTTCGTCCTCGCGAAAATCGGCCGCAGCCACGCGCGCGCGCTCTTTCTCACCGGCGAGCGCTTCGATGCGCAGCGTGCGGCGGCGATCGGGCTCGTGCATCGCGTCGTGCGCGCCTCGCATCTTGACGATGCGGTCGACGAAACGTTACGCGAACTCTTCAGTGCCTCGCCCGCGGCAAGCGCAGCGGCAAAAACGTTGATCCCGCGCGTTACTGCAAGCACGTACGACGCAACGCTCGCACTCACGGCCGAAGCGATCGCCTTGCAACGCACCTCCCCCGAGGGGCAAGAGGGGTTACGCGCATTTCTTGAGCGTCGGACGCCGACGTTTTCCCGATGATCCGTCGCCTGCTGATCGCCAATCGCGGCGAGATCGCTATCCGCGTCGCGCGGACTGCCCATGAAATGGGGATCGCCGCTCTCGGCGTCTATTCGACTGCCGACGAACGCGCCTGTCACGTGCGCGCGATGGACGAAGCGCGCTGTATCGGCCCCGCGCTCGCTCGCGAATCCTATCTCAACATCGACGCGGTTCTCGCTGCCGCACGCGCGATGAACGCCGACGCCATCCATCCCGGCTATGGGTTCCTCTCCGAACGCGCCGACTTTGCACGCGCGGTTCGCGATGCGGGGCTTATTTTCGTCGGCCCCAGCCCCGAAGCGATGGCGGCGATGGGCAGCAAAATCGAAGCAAAGCAGAAGGCGCGCGCAGCCGACGTACCGGTCATCCCCGGCTACGACGGCGCCGAGCAGGATCTCTCAACGCTGCGCGCCCGCGCGCAAGAGGTCGGTTTCCCGCTGCTCGTCAAAGCGAGCGCGGGCGGCGGTGGGCGCGGAATGCGCATCGTCGAGTCGCTCGCCGATTTCGACGAAGCGCTCGATGCAGCAAAACGCGAAGCACTCGCTGCATTCGGTGATGAAAATGTTCTCCTCGAACGCTACCTGCGTTCGCCGCGCCATATCGAATTTCAGATCCTCGGTGATTCATTCGGCAACATCGTGCACTTCGGCGAACGCGAATGTTCGATCCAGCGTCGTCACCAAAAGGTTCTCGAAGAAGCACCGAGTACGGCCGTTTCGCCGGAACTGCGCGCGCGCATGGGAGAGGCCGCATTACGCGCCGCTCGCAGCGTCGGCTACAGCAACGCCGGCACCGCCGAGTTTATGCTCGATGCCGACGAATCGTTTTACTTCTTGGAGATGAACGCGCGTCTGCAGGTCGAGCATCCGATTACCGAATTCGTGTACGGGCTCGATCTCGTCGAATGGCAACTCCGCGTTGCCTCGGGTGAACGCTTGCCGTTCGCGCAGGAACAAATTCAACCGCGCGGCGCGGCAATCGAGGTGCGTATTTGCGCCGAAGATCCATCGATGCAAATGCTCCCTTCGACCGGAACGATCGACCGTTGGGAGATACCGCATCCTTGGGAGGCACGCGTCGATAGCGGCGTTGCGTTGGGGAGCGAAGTCACGCTCTTTTACGACTCGTTGTTGGCAAAACTGATCGTTGCGGCACCGACGCGCGACGAGGCCGTGCGCCGCCTGCAACATGCGCTCGACCGTACGCAGATCGGCGGGCTCCGCACAAACCTTCCGTTGCTTCGCTGGATCGCCCAAGACGAAGCGTTCATGCAAGGCGATACGACGACGAGTTTTCTCCCACAACGACTCGACGAATCTCGCTTCGCGCGCACCGCGTTTCCGCGCGAAGTGCAGATTCTTGCATTGGCGGCAATGCTGCGTGACGACGCCGTGCCATGGCGGATCGCGGGCGTTTCAATACCGCTTGCTCTCGCGCACGATGATGCACGCGCGACCTTGCGCATCGACCGCACCGCCGAGAGCGTTATCGTTTACGGCGATCTTACGGGGCCGCTGCGAACGCTTGGGAACGGCGCGACCATGCACGCCGCCGTCGGCGATGTGGAGGCCCGTGGACGCGTGCGCCGCCACGACCGCGGTTATTCGATTCTCTGGGAAGGAATCGAGTACGAAGTCGCGCTCGCACCCGCTCCGCAGGTCGAGAGCGCCGGAGGCATCGGCGACGAACGCTCGGGAAGCATCCGCGCTCCGATGCCCGGAAAGATTCTTCGCGTTGCCGTCGCTCCCGGCGACCGCGTCGAAGCACGCAGCTTGCTCGTGGTTTTGGAGGCGATGAAAATGGAGCACCGCATCGAAGCTCCCGGAGTGGGAAAGGTGGCGGCAGTACACGCGCGCGAGGGCGCGACGGTCGCCGGCGGCACGACGCTTGTGGAGATCGAAGCGTAGCATGAAGCGGCCGAAACGCGTCACGATCGCCGAGATGGGGCCGCGCGACGGCCTCCAGAACGAACACGAGATCATCGCGACGGCGACGAAAATTGCGTATGTCGATCTTCTCTCCGAGAGCGGCCTCCCGGTCATCGAAGCCACCTCCTTCGTCAGCCCGAAGGCGATCCCGCAACTCGCCGACGGTGCGGAACTCTTTGCCGGAATTTCCAAACGCGCGGGCGTTCGGTACCCGGTTCTCGTTCCCAACATGCGCGGCTACGAACGTGCGCGTTCGGTCGGCGTACGTGAGATCGCGGTCTTTACCGCCGCCTCGGAGCGCTTCACCGAACGAAACATCCGCATGAGTATCGCCGAATCGATCGCGACTTTCCGCGAGGTCGTCGGCCATGCCAAGAACGACGGATTGCGCGTTCGCGGCTACGTTTCGACGGCGTTCGGCTCGCCGTTCGGCGATAACGTGCCTCCGAAAAAGGTTGTGGAGGTCGCCGTATCGCTCATGGATCTCGGATGCGACGAAGTTTCGATCGGCGACACGATCGGCGTCGGCGTCCCGAGCCAAGTCGAGGAACTCGTCCCGCTTCTTGCGGAGAAGATTCCGCTCGAACGATTGGCCATGCACTTCCACGATACGCGCGGAACCGCGCTTGCCAACGTTTACGCCGCGCTCGGCTGCGGCATTTCGATCTTCGATTCCAGCAGCGGTGGACTCGGAGGCTGCCCCTACGCACCGGGAGCGACCGGGAATCTCGGCACCGAGGATCTGCTCTATTTGCTCGCTTCGATGGGTATTGAGACCGGCGTCGATCTCCAGCGCGTTCGCGCCGCCTCTCGCTTCATCGCACGCGAACTCGGCCACGCATTGACGAGCAAAGCGTTTACTGCAATGGAGGCTCACGATGCCCTTCTCTCAGACTAAGTCGGCGCATCAACAAGAAACGTTCCGCGTTGGAGTTTTTTACGACGGTACGCTCGCCA
>JAJXXM010000021.1 GCA_021781095.1 bacterium | reverse complement strand
GTGCTTCACGCCGTCTCCTCCTCGCGCGCGACGACCTTCGTTCCGATCGGCAGCTTTGAGGCGGCCAAGCGCAACGCTTCTCGCGCAATATCCGGCGCGACGCCGGAGAGTTCGAACAGAACGCGTCCCGGGCGCACGACGGCGACCCAGAACTCGGGATTACCCTTACCCGAACCCATGCGCACTTCGGCAGGCTTCTTGGTTGCGGGCTTATCCGGGAACACTTTGATCCACACCTTACCGCCGCGCTTGATGTGGCGCGTCATAGCGATACGTGCGGCCTCGATCTGACGGTTGGTCATCCAACACGGCTCGAGCGCCTGAAGGCCGAACTCGCCGAACGTCAGGGAGTTGCCGCGCATGGCGCGCCCGGTCATGCGACCGCGCTGCACCTTGCGCCATTTCACTCGTTTTGGGGTTAACATTTCTACTGCGGTGCCTCCATATCGGGCGCGGCCGTTTCGACGACGACCGGGTCGGCGGCGACGACGACGCTCTCTGTGCTCTCGGTCGATCCGGGCGCACGCATGGCCGGGCGGGCGGGACGGCCGGGAGCTCCCGAGCGACCACCGGCGCGCGGCCCGCGATCGCGACCCGAACGTTCGCCGCGGGTCGGGCCGCTGCGCGTTCCGTCGGGCAGAACCTCTCCGCGATAGATCCACACCTTCACGCCGATGCGACCGAAGGTCGTGAACGCTTCGACGTTCGCGTAATCGATGTCGGCGCGCAGCGTATGCAGCGGCACCTTTCCATCGGAGCTCCGCTCGGTACGCGCGATCTCCGCGCCGCCGAGCCGCCCCGAAACCTGGACCTTCACGCCGCGCGCGCCGGCCTTCATCGTCCGCATGATCGCCTGTTTGATCGCGCGACGAAACGCGATGCGCTTCTCGAGCTGATCGACGATGTTTTGGCCGACTAAGCGAGCGTCGAGCTCGGGAACCTTGATCTCCATCACGTTGACGGCGACGGCTTTCCCGGTCAATTTTTCGAGGTCTTTGCGGATCTCTTCGATACCGACCCCGCGCTTGCCGATGATGATACCCGGCTTCGCGGTGTTGACGATGACGCGCGCCTGATTGGAACGGCGCTCGACTTCGATCTTGCTGATCGAGGCCTTACGCTGCCAATTCTTCTCGAAGAACTTGCGGATCGCGACGTCCTCGTGCAGCCAGTCGATGTAGTGCTTCTTTTCGAACCACCGGCTGTCCCAGGTGCGCGTGATGCCCAGTCGCATTCCGACCGGATGAATCTTCTGCCCCATCGTTACTCCGTTGCCTTTGCAGTCGCGGTCGTTTTCGCAGGAGCGGGCCGACGCGTTGCCTTCGGCAGCGCGACCGACGCACCGGGACGCTTGAAGCGCGCCTTCTGCGGCTTGCTCTCGCTCACGACCACGGTGACGTGCGAGAGGCGTTTACGTTTGAAATACGCACGCCCTTGCGCGCGCGGGTCGAGCCGCTTGGTGAAGCGACCGCCCGGGCCGCCATCGACCGTAATGCGGGCGATGTAGAGCTCGTCGGTATTCATGCTGTGGTTGTTTCCCGCGTTCGCGACGGCGCTGCGCACGAGCTTCTCGATCGGCTCGGCGGCAAAAACCCCCGCGAATTTCAAGGTCGCCAGGGCTTCGCTCACGCTCATGCCGCGAATGGCATCGGCGACGCGGCGTAACTTCCGCGGCGCCATGCGAACGAAGCGCAGATGCGCGACGGCTTCGGTGCGCGCTTGCGTTTCCTGACTCACTTCACACCTGCCTTATCGCCGCCGTGCCCCTTGAAGTGGCGCGTCGGAGCGAATTCACCGAGTTTGTGACCGACCATGTTTTCGGTTACGTACACGGGAACGTGCGCCTTGCCGTTATGCACGCCGATCGTATGTCCGACCATCGTCGGAACGATCGTCGAAGCGCGGCTCCAGGTCTTCACGACGCGCTTCTCACGCGTCTGATTGAGCTGCTCGACTTTGGCGAGGAGATGGTCCGCAACGAACGGACCCTTCTTTAACGAACGTCCCATCTGTTATGCCTTCCGCTTCCGAACGATCATCTTCGCAGTGCGCTTGTTGCGCCGCGTCTTTTTACCCATCGTCATTTGGCCCCAAGGAGTCGTCGGAGGACGTCCGGAGGTCGAACGCGCCTCACCACCGCCGTGCGGATGGTCGACCGGGTTCATGGCGATACCGCGGACGCTGGGCCGTTTGCCCATGTGCCGCGAACGACCGGCTTTGCCGATCACTTGGTTTTCGTGCTCGATGTTTCCGAGTTGGCCGATCGTCGCACGACAGACCACCAGAATCTTGCGCACCTCGCCCGAAGGCATACGCACCTGCGCGTACTCGCCTTCCTTGGCCATGAGCTGCGCGCTGACGCCGGCGCTACGCACCAAACGTCCGCCTTGCCCCGGGCGCAATTCGATATTGTGGATGACGGTACCGACCGGAATGTTGGCGATCGGCAGAGCGTTGCCCACTTTGATGTCCGCAGCGGCACCCGATTCGATGATATCGCCGACCTTCAGGCCCAAAGGCGCGAGGACGTAGCGCTTCTCACCGTCGCGGTACTTCACCAATGCGATGCGCGCCGAACGGTTCGGATCGTATTCGATCGTCGCCACCTTCGCCGGGATCGCATCCTTCGTACGCTTGAAGTCGATCAAGCGATACTGACGACGCGTACCGCCGCCTTGGTGGCGGACGGTGATGTGGCCGTTGTTATTGCGGCCGGCGTGCTTCTTTCCGACTTCGAGGAGCGATTTTTCGGGAGCGACTTTCGAAAGCTCCGAAAAATCCATCGTCGTAATGAAGCGGCGGCCCGGGCTCGTTGGATTATATTTTTTAACCGGCATTGCTTGGCTCCGTTACTGCTCGAAGTAGTTGATGCCGCCGAGTTCGATCTTCTGACCGGCCTTCAGCGTCACCACGGCTTTTTTGAAATCGCTCTGCTTGCCTTCGGTACGGATACCGCGACGCGCCGAGCTACGGGACTTCCCGCGCACGTTGATCGTATTGATTTTCTCGACGTTCACCGAGAAAATTTCCTCGACGGCGAGACGGATCTGCGTCTTCGTAGCGGAGGGATGCACGACGAACGTATACTGATGGCCGATAGAGTTCGCCATCGACTTTTCGGTGATACGCGGCGAGAGGATGATGTCGCGTGCGTCCATTATGCGTTCTCCTTCGGAGCCAGGCGAGCGCGAAGCGCCTCGAATGCCGCCGTCGTGAAGATGACGCGCTCGTGGCGCAGCAGATCTTTCACGTCGATCGCGCCGTCGTGCGTGACGCCGACGCGCGTGAGATTCCGGCAGACGAGCGCGAACGCGGCCGAGTTCGGTTCGCTCGCCGAAGTGACGACGAGCGTCCGCGGGCCGGCCTTCGCGGCTTTCGCCGAACCGAAGAGCAGCGCCGCAGCCTGTGCGGTTTTGGTAAGGGCGAAGTCGCCGAGATCGAGGAACGTCACCGCATCCTCGGTGAAGCGCTGCGCGAGCGCGGCGAGGAAAGCGACGCGGCGCTCCTTCTTATTGAGATCCTCGACGTAACTGCGCGGCTGCGGCCCGAAGACGACGCCGCCGTGGCGCCACTGCGGGGAACGCGTCGAACCTTGGCGCGCGCGCCCGGTTCCCTTCTGCTTCCAGGGTTTGCGACCGCCGCCCGAGACTTCGTCGCGCTTCTTGGTCGAAGCGGTACCGGCGCGCGGATTTGCAAATTCGCGATGGACGGCTCGGTAGAGGACGTGCCCCTTCCCTTCGTTCGCGCCGGCGAGGAACGACGGGGTCGCCTCGTCGCGCAGAACTTTACCTTTGGTGTCGATTACTTGCGCCATCGTTATGCTTTCGCCTCCGCGCTCTTCGCACGTTTCACCGAGGAGCGCACGACGACCAACGCGTTCTTCGGCCCGGGAATCGGGCCGCGAACGAGCAGCAAGTTGCGCTCGCTGTCGGCACGGACGATCTCGAGGTTCTGATGCGTGGTGCGATCGACGCCGTAATGACCCGGCCGACGACTACCGCGGTGCGTGTGCCCCGCGTTCGTATCGCCGTTGCTGGCGGGCTGGCGATGGATCATCGACCCGTGGGTCTGATTGCCGCCCTTAAAGTTATGGCGCTTCATGCCGCCCGAAAATCCGTGGCCCTTCGAAATGCCGACGACGTCGACGCGATCTCCGGGTTCGAAATTCGCAACGGTCACGCTCGCACCGACATCGACCCCGTCGATGCCCTCGCGAAACTCGCGAATGAAGCGCGTCGCTTCGACACCCTGTTTCTTAAAATGTCCGGCAAGGGCACGGGTAACGCGGTGCTTTTTAATTGCGCCGAAACCGAGCGCCACGGCATCGTAGCCATGTTGCTCTTTGGTTCGACGCTCGACCACCGTGCAGGGACCGGCTTCGATCACCGTGACCGGTACGTACCGGCCGTCTTCGGTGAACACGCTCGTCATCCCAACCTTGCGGCCAAGGATGTTCTTCATCGTATCCTCGTCCTAAAAGTGTGTTATAACAACTGTGCCTAGCGTATTGCTCTTTATCTCTTACGACGCGCGACAGAAAGCCGCGGCCGACGCTAGCGCCACAACCTGGGTACTATACAGAGGAGGCGCGCTGCAGTCAAGAGATCGAGCGGGCAGAGGGGGAAAATCGCCCCAAAACCCCCGCCGAGACCCGCTCGCTCCCGGGGCGCTTTACGAGGACTTGCGCTGATGGAGGGTGATCGTATTGCCGTCGGGGTCCCGGAGTTGGGATATCCAGCAGATCGGCGTCTCGTAGGGCTCGGTCGCTTCGATACCC
>JAJXXM010000270.1 GCA_021781095.1 bacterium | reverse complement strand
CTCAACGGTGCGGAATTAACCGTCGAACGCGAGCGCATCGAACTCGGCCCCGACGAGTATCTCGACGACGATCTCGTCGGTTTAGAACTCCGCGGTATCGATGGACGGATCTACGGCAAGGTCGAACGCGTCGAACATTGGCCGAGCAGCGATATGCTCGTCGTCGGGGGGCGCATGGTGCCGATGGTGCGAGCGATCGTTCGCAGTATCGATCTCGGCACCGGTATCGTCACCGTCGATCCGCCGATCGGCTTGCTCGACGGCGACGAGGCCTAACGATTGTTCGGGTGCAGCTCGACGTAATCGTCGACGGCTTTTCGAATCGCCGTCGGCGTATCGCCGGCGTCGGCATGTCCGTGATAGAGCAGCGCTCCGAAGCAGGCATACGCCTTTAGGTAGAATCGGCTGCTGCCGCGATGCATGAAATGCCCGGGAATCAGCTCGATCGTTCCGGTGAGAATCGTCGCATCGCGATCGTTTCCGCAGACCGCGTTGGCGATTGCGGGCAGCGCGCCGGGGGGCGCCGCAACGACCGAGGCGTGAAAATGCTTACGCAGATCGGCGGCGAGTAGATCGGTCGAGGTCGTGAGTATCCCGCCTGGAACGTTTCCACCGACGCGAACGACCAGCGCGCGCCGCGAGGGTTTCGGCTCCGGCGTCGGTGAGGCCATGGCGACCGTCGGGCGTTTGCCGAAGAGATGCCCGAGCACGCCGGAGATACCGGAGATTTTAATCGAGGCCGCCTGCCCCGCCGGGCCGGACGCCGTCGGTGCCGGGGTGTTCGCCGGCGCACTCGGTTGATAATCGCGCCCAACGCCTGCGTCGGCAAGAATCGCGCGGCGGGCATTGAGGGCGAGCGCACCAGCGTCGCTCACCGAGAAAACCTGCGCCGTCTTCGAATAGATAATCACGCCGTTGGTCACGCTGACGACCTGTTCGAGCACGGAGACGCCCTGACCGATCGGCGTGAGGTAGCCGGCGACGTAATACCCGGCGCCGAGCTTGGCGGCGGTCTCGGGATAGAGATTGGGCGCGGTCGCGGGCGGCGTCGGCAGGACATCGAGCCCGCCGCTCGCCTGGAACGCATGGGCGAAGATCGTTGCGACGGTCGCACCCGCCTTCTCCGGGAGGCCGCTCGAGGTCGCCGTGAAGGGATAGACGATCACCTTCGGGCCGGTGGGAATCGGCGTACCGGTCGGGGCCGCTTTCGGGGCGGGGGTTGCCTTCGCTGCGGCCGGCGCGGTGACCGTGCGTGGGGCGGCCACGGCGGTGAGGGCACAGAGGGCGAGCATCGAGAGTAAGAGTCGTCGCACGGACGGTCCTTTCGGGGGTTCGAAAACGTGCGGCCGTTAGCCGCTTATGGAATCAACGAAGCCGGCGAGGTGAACGTTCGTCGCCTCGGGGCCTTCGAGCATCGCAAGGTGCCCGAGTCCCGGTAATACTTCGACGCGCGCCCCGGCAATCCGGTCGGCGAGAAAGCTGGAGCGATCCGGGGGGGTCATCACATCGCGTTCGCCGACGAGCATGAGGGCGGGAACGGCGATCGCTCCAAGCCGCTCGCGCGCGTCGAAGGCGTCGCAGGCGCGGAAATCGGCGAGACGCTGCGCGGGCGAGACCGAGTCGAACTGCGCGATCATCGCCGCGCGCGTCTGCGCGGTGGGCGCCGCGAACATCGCATCGGCGAGCGTGGCGAGCACCGCCGCATCGCCGAGCCGTAACGCTTCGAGGATCGCCGGCGCGACGCGTAATTTTGCGCCGCTGCCGATCGTCACCAAGCCTGCGAGCGGGAGCGTGCCGCGGATCGCAATCTCGAGCGCGATCGCGCCGCCCATCGAACTTCCGCAGAGCACGACGTCGCGCCATCCTTCGGCGCGGATGCGCGCTTCGACGGCATCGGCGAAGCCCGCAATATCCTCGGCGCTTCCCGGTTCGCCATGCCCGGGCAACGCGATTGCGACCGCGCCGGGAAACGCCGAGAGTTGATGGGTGAATACCGCAGGCGTACAGGCGGCACCGTGAATGAATACCAACGTCACGAAGAGATCTCCATACGGCGTGCTTCGACGGCGGCATTGAGCGCACCACCGAACAGAAAAATCGAACCGATCAGATAGAACCAGAGTAGCAGGACGATCGGCGCGGTGAGTGCTCCATAGATCGCCGTATAGTTGATGTGCAGCGTATAAATCGTAAATGCGTACTGCACCAACGGCCAGAGGGTCGCGCAGAGGATCGCTCCGGGCAACGCGATCCTCCACGGAACGTCGCGATTGGGGAGCAGGCGATAGAGAAAGAGCGAGGCGGCAAAAACGAGCGCGAGCGAGATCGCGTAGGCGGCGAGGTGCAGCATGTCGCGACGGTCGGGAATGTGCGCCATCGCAAAGGCGACCGAGAAGAGCACCGGCAGCACGAGCGCAATGAGGAGTGCGAGGCCCAGAATCGGTAGTGCGACGACGGCGACGGCGATATGCGCGACGAGCGGGCGCCGTTCGTCGACCTTCATGGTGCGGTCGAGCGCGAAGGCGAGCGACATGAAGAGATTTTTCGCCGACCAGACCAGCACGACCAAGGCGATGATGCTGGTGATGCCGCGCCCGTAGTAATAGGCGCTGAGGTTCGCCGCAACGACGTTGTGGAGCGTCGGGGCGAGTTCGTCGAAGAAGGCGAGCACCCGTCCGCGGCCGTCGTGAATGAAGATCGAGACGCCCCCGATCGCGAGGACGACCAGGGGAAAGAGCGAGAAGAGCGCGTTAAAGGCGACCGCCTGGGCGGCGAACGCACAGCCCTCGGATGAGAAACGCGCACCGGCATTCCTGAAGACCGCAAAGATTCGCGCCATCGCGTGCGGTATATCGCCGTATCGTGCCGTTTCTCCCACCGACGCGCGTGCTCCGCGACGGAGCGCCGATCCACACCTATCGTCCGCTGGTGCTGCGGAGCGGGCACCTCTATGCGCCGGCATGGCCGGTCGTGGCGGCGTTCGTCGACCGCATCATTCGCGTCGGGAACCGGCTCTTTATCTACCGCAACGGGCGCTGCGTGGTGATTCGGGTGCCGCGCTCGGCGCATCGCCCCCTGGGGCAGCTCTATCTCCCGCTCGCCTCGACGCTCCGCCCCCTCGGCGACGAGGTGCGCTACGCCGCAGCGACGCGCACGGTGGAGATCCGCACGCCGCTCGCCGAGTTGGCGCAAAGGCTTCCCGAGCAACCCAACCCGCTGCCGCACGTCGTTTTCGCGCCGCGCGTGCCCCCGACGCCGCGCCCCCACTGGAACGGCATTCCGCTGCCGCGCCGGACACCGCTCCCGGCGATCGCGCCGAGCGCCCCGCCTAACGCGCGAGCGCCGCGAGATCGGCCTTCGCCGCTCCCGTAGCGACGAGCTCGGCGAGCCGGGCGGCAACCGCGTCGATCACCGGCAACGCGCCGTCGTAGGCGGCCCCTTGCATCAGCCGCGCATCTTTGAGCGCCATCTCCACGCTCCAGGTCGCGCTCTCGTCGCCCGCGGCCATCCGCCGCCCTCGCCCCTCGATCTGTCCCTTGGGATCGTAGAAGTCGAAGATCTTGAAGCTTTCCGGGCCGGTGAGCCCCTGGGCGGCGCCGATATGCAGCACGTCGGCGATCCCACCAATCACCGCGAGAATCATCGCGTTGCCGAGCAATTTATAGATCGCGGCGGCTTCGGTGCGCTCGCCGAGGTCGCGAAGGGTCCCGGTCATCGCCGCGAGATGATCGTGCAGGGCCGCAATCTCGCTGCGATCGCCGCTTACCAACATCGAGCCCGTGCCGTCGAGGGCGTTCGGCGGCCCCATAAAGACCGGAGCGTGCAGATAACGATAGCCCTTCGCACGGAGCGCGCGCGTGCGTTCGGCGACTCGCTGCGGCAAGCAGGTGGTGTGGTCGCAGATCGGTACGCGTTTGTCGAGCCGGGGAAGCACGCGTTCGAGCACGCTCTCAACGGCGGCGTCGTCGCTGAGACAGAGGTGGAGATAGTCGGCGCCGGAGGCGGCGTCTTCGGGCAGCGTGCAGATCTCCACGCCGATATCGGCGAGCGCTTGCGCGCGTGCGGCGGTGCGATTCCAAAGCCGCACGGCATACCCGCGCCGGCGAAAAGCCCGAACGAAATTGGAGCCTAAGAGCCCCGCCCCGTAAAATGCGATCGTTTTCATGTGCGTGTGCTTTCCGTCGCCTTTCCGTCGATACCGACGAGCGTACGCGCGAGGACGAACGTGATCCCTTCGCGCTCGAGTTGGGGATAGAGTGCGCGCACCGCGGCGAGCGTCGCAGGGCGAGGGTGCCCGATGGCGATTGCGCTGCCGCGTTTCAATGCGAGTTGCGCGGCGAGCCGCAACTGCGCTTCCACGGCGGGAACGGTGTTTCGGTCGTCGAGGAAGACATCGCGAGCGGCATTCGGCACGCCGTACGCGCGTGCGGTTTTTTGCGCGACCGTCGTCGCGATCGTGCGCGAATCGATAAAGAAGAGCCCGCGCCGACGAAAGACGCGCATCACCGCAGCCATCACGCGAGGATCGGAGGTGGCGCGGCTGCCTTCGTGGTTGTTCGCCCCTTCGGCATACGGCACCGCATCGATATCGCGGGCAACCTGCGCTTCGATCGTTTCGTCGTTCATCGAGACCACGATCTTGCCGGGGCCGGGATCGAGCGCCGAGATCGGCTGCATCGGTAGGTGGAGCATGACGCCCTTCCCAGCGGCATGCGCTTCATCGGCGATCCGGGTGGTGTACCGCACCTCGGGTAAAATCGCGAGCGTGAGCGGGATCGGCAGCGCGATGTAGCCCCGTTCGATATCGAGCCACTGCCCGCAATCGTCGACGATGAGCGCGAGGCGCGCGTGCCCGGTCGCCACCGTCGGCGTGGACGTCGCGAGCGGTAGCGGGCTGCGGTGCGCCGCGGGTGCCTTCGAGGGCACCGGGCTCGCCACCGGGGTGGGTGTCGGAAGCGCGGCGGCGCTCGCGCTGGGGCGTGGATGGATCGCTACGCGCTCGGGAGCGTGCGGAAACAGGAAGGAGCGCACGAACAAGACTCCAACGATGAGCGCGAGAGCCGCTACCAGCGCGCGAACGGGCGTGATGCGGGGGCGACGGTGCGAACGACGTGGCATGGAGCGTCTCTTCGCGCTCGGGCTCCAGCACCCGTTTGCGGCACGCGAGATCTCTCACCGCATTCGTAGCCGTATTGGAGGAATGACCGTGGCTCAAGCCCTCGCGAAACGTCCACCTGGGGTCGGGCGCATTATCGGAGCCGGTATCACCGGCGGGATCATCGTCGATCTCTTTCTCATCCTGACGCGAAACGCGCCGTTTCCCGGCATCTACATGTTTATTGCGTCGGGGTTGGTTGGTCCGGCGGCATTTTCGTCGCCGGGATATATCGCGCTCGGCATCGTGCTGCACCTGATCATCTCGATCGTGTGGGCGGCGATTTACGCCGCCGTCTTCCTGCGATTTTTGCCCAAGCTGCAGTGGTGGCTGAATGCCGTGATCTTCGGCGTCGTCGTGATGCTGGGCATGCAGGTCTTGCTGCTCGGGAAACATCTGGAGCCCGCATTCCCAACCGGGGCGGGGCTCGTGACGGTGCTGATCGCGCACATCGTGTTTTTCGCGCTTCCGGTCGCCTACGTTCTTCGGAACGATCTGTAACGGCGGCGTGACAATCGGGGCGAGCGATACGTTGTTAGCAGCATGAAGGCGCGCATCGCTCTCCTCGTTGGTATTCTCTCGACGCTCCTCTTGGGTACCTTAGCGGGGCAGGCGCCGCGCGCCGCCGCTGCGGCACCGAGCGCGACGGCAAGCTATCCGCCGATTGGGAATTACGTCGTGCTCTTCGCGAAGATTCGGAGCGTCTTTCGTTCGCATCGGCCGCCGCCGCCCTACGAAACCTACGAACTCTTTCGCAAGCAGATGACCGACTATGGGTATCCCGACTACGATAATACCTATCAAGTCGATTATTGGTGCCGCACCTCCGACCGCGCGTGTTTGAAGCGCAAACTCTACCATCTCGGGGCGATCGGTCGCATGCGCTACGAACGGGCGGCATTCAACGAAGATTACGATCCCGGCCCGCCGACGGCGGATATCTTTCAGCGCGCTCCGGCGACGCCGCGCCCGAAATTTTTCAAGCCGACCCCGGAACCGTCGTTTACGCCGCTCCCCACGATTATCGTGGTGAAGGCGCTCTACGATCCCGACTACGAGATCGTCGACGTCACCCGTGAGGGCGGGCTCCTCGACGTTCGGGTGAAGCCGCGCCGCACGCCGATGCGCAATCGTCTTCGCGAGCTGTGGGTGGATGCGCGGACGTTGGAGATTGAAAAATTCACCGCGACCGATCGCCTCTTCGTCACCGGAGGCGGCGCGACGCAGATCTATCCCGTGCTCTTTACCTGCACGATGGGGCGCGTCGACGGATATCCGGTGATCACGCATATCGACGGGCGCGTGGGTGGCGGCTACGAAGACGACGGGAAGCACGTCGTTTACGATTTCAAGAAAATCCGCTTCCCGAAGTCGTTACCGTCCTGGTATTTCAACCCGCGCGACTACGGCAGCCACCTCGACCAGGCGCCGCTCACCGGCGATCAGGGGTGAGCGTGCGCGACGAGGTTAGGAAAGTCGTGCCGCAGCGCGCGTAGCTTCGGGAGATCGACCTCGACGATATAGGGATCGTTCGGGTGCTTCCGTTCGAAGTTTTGGTGGTAGGCTTCCGCGCGATAGAAGTGCTGCAACGGAGCGAGCTGCGTCACGATCGGCTTTGAAAAGCGATGCGCCTTGGTAAGTGCGGCGATCGTCGCTGCGGCGACCGCCCGCTGGTGCGCGGTGGTATAGAAAATCTCCGAACGGTATTGGTGCCCGACATCGGGGCCCTGATAATTCAGTTCGGTCGGATCGTGCGCGACGGTAAAATAGACCGCGAGGAGCTCTCGCAACGAGATGACGCGCGGATCGAACCAAATCTCGACCGATTCCGCCTGCCGGGTGAGCCCGGTGCTGACGATCTCGTAATGCGCGCTCCGCGCCGATCCACCGGCGTAGCCGACGACGGTACGGCGAACGCCGATGAGGCGTTGAAAGACTGCCTGCATGCCCCAGAAGCAGCCGCCTGCGAGGACGATGCGTTCGGTTGGTGCCGGTTGCGTGCGCGGTGGCGTCGCCGCGAGCGAGCCGACGAGCAGGAGCAGCACCGGAACGGCCTTGCGGATGCGTTTGATAGCGTTCATGCCAAGGGAAACGCTCGCCGAGCGATTCCGGATCTCTCGGCTACGACGGCTCGTCCTCCAACGGGGCGAGCGCCTCGGCCGCTTCGAGCAGAATCGCTCGCGCTCGCAGCTGGCTCTCCGAATCGAGCGCCTCGATATCGAGATAGAGATCGATCCCGGCTCCGTGCTCGCTGAAGACCTGGCGCCGGCCGCCGGATTCTTCGAGCGGCCCGTCGATGACGTAGGGAACGATCTCGCGCGGGATTCCCTTGACGGTAAGCGGTGCGAGCGGGTGCGCCGCCACGATTTCGCGGACGAGCGCGTAGGTTTCGTAACTCACCACGATGCTGCCGGGTTCGGCGATGGCTTCTAGGCGAGCGGCGAGGTTCACCTCGGCGCCGATGATCGTATAATCCATGCGCACCGAGCTTCCGAAGTTGCCCACGTTGACGAACCCTGTGTTGATTCCCATACGCGCGCGGAAGGGGTGCTCGATGCCGCGATTGCGCCAGCGTACGCTCAATTCGGCGAGACGCTGCTGCATCGCCAGCGCCATGCGAACGCAGGCCGCGGCATCGTTATCGACGCCCATGCTCTCGGGATCGCCGAAGAAGACCAGCATGGCATCGCCGACGAATTTATCGATCGTTCCGCCGTATTGTAGTGCTATTGCCGACATCTCGTCGAAATACTCGTTGAGGATCGCGGTGAGTTCTTCGGGGGCGAGCCGCTCGCTCGTTGCGGTGAAATCCTTGATGTCGGAGAAGAAGATCGTGAGCTTTTTTCGTTGCGTGTGCAGCTCGGTGCCGGTCTTTCCGCTGAAGATGCTTTCGTAAATCTGCGGTGAGATATAGCGCGAGATATTCGAAGAGAGGCCCAGCAACGCTTCGTTGGCGGTGGAGAGATCGGCGTTGGCACGATCGATCGCTTTCGATTGCCGGTTTTGCTGGCGATAGATGAGCGCACCCAACAGCAGCACGACCAGAATGTACAGAACGAGATATTTGAACGAGAAGAGATTCATCGCCAGCGGTTGCGTGAGGATGAGCTCCTGGAGGCCGCCGACCTCGCCGACTTTCCAATCGCGCTTCGGGCTGTTGGGATCGGCGTTGTGGCAGGCGACGCAGGACGCCGTCATGACGATGGGGGTCGCGTAGCGGACCTCGGTGGTGAAGCCGTGCCAGCGGCTGCGCGTCGCGATCTCCGACGGGTGCGCCGCAAGAGCGACGAGCGCGGCCCGTTCGAAGCCGTCGAGCCGGTGGGACGGGCGCCCCCTGAAGGGCAGGTTGGAGATGAAGCGATACCGGACGTTATTCTGGCCGCGCGAGATCACGCGCCCGAGCGCGAGCGAGAAGGTCGCCGGGATGGGGATCGCCCCCGGGTGCCCTTCGAAGTGGACGCGCACCTGGACATCGTGCGGATTCTGCTGGACGCTTGCGACGATCGTATTGGCATAGTAGTCGCGGATCGACGAAATGACGTGGTCGAGCGCTCGCGATTGGGACTGGAGGAAGCTCGCCGAGATCGACCGGAGATCGTAGAAGAGGGCGAGCGGCAAGCCGAGGAGCACGACCAGGAGGAATGCCCCAAGGGGCAATCCGTTCTTTACACGCTTGGAGAGGGTTTTTTGCAGGTTTTCCTCCACGATGGCGAAGTTCTGCGGGGGCGAGGCACGTTCATCTACCTTGCGCCATATATACCCCAGCATAAGATCGGAGGCCCTGGCTGCCGGAGCGTCCTATCGTCCAGGTCGGTGGAACCGAAGAAGATCGTACTGCCCTCAGTGCGTTGCTTCGCGGTGCCGCGCTGCCCGCCCCCATAGCGCTCGGAGCGGAAGAAGCGATCGCGGCGATCGAAGCGCGCGAAGTCGAGATCGTTCTGCTCGACGTTACCCAGCGCAGCGCCGAGGTCTTCGCCGTTCTGAAAGCCGCGATCCCGGGCACGCATGGGCGGGGACGCGCCGAGGTGATCGTCACCGGGCCGGCGAGCGTCGGAGACCGCCTGCAAGCCTGCCTCGCGCGCGGGGCTGCCGATTACCTGTTCACGCCATTCGACACCACCAATCCGCTGCTCGTCGTGCGCCGCTTCGAAGCGATGATCGGCCGCATTCGCCAGCGCGAGGCGACCGTGCGCATTTCCACGACGCGAACGAAGGACGAGTCGGTGTTGCTGCAGTTGCACAACGACGCGTCGCGCCGCTTCGTACCGCGCGAATTTCTCGATCTACTGGGGCGCGAATCGCTCGCCGACGTTCAGCTCGGCGACCATATCTCCGGCACGATGACCGTGCTGTTTAGCGACATCCGTGATTTCACGAAGCTCTCCGAGGCGCTGACGCCGACCGAAAACTTTCAGTTTCTCAATTCGTACCTCAAGAACGTCACGCCGATCATTCGCACCCACCACGGGTTTATCGACAAGTATATCGGCGACGCCATTATGGCGCTCTTCCCCGATAAGGCGGTCGACGCGCTCGAGGCAGCGGTGGCGCTGCTGCGCCAAGTCGGCATCTATAATACCGGGCGCAAGAGCGCGGGATACGTTCCGATTCGCATCGGTATCGGGCTCCATCGCGGCGATGTGATCCTCGGCACGATCGGCGAAGAGCGCCGGATGGAGACGACGGTGATCGCCGATGCGGTGAATGTCGCCTCGCGCATGGAGGGGCTGACGAAGATTTTCGGCGTCGATCTCTTAGTCAGCGGCGGCGTGGTGGACGCATTGCCGAAAGCGCACGGCATTCCGCTGCGCCACCTCGGCGCGGTGAAAGCGAAAGGCAAGACGCAGAGCGTCGAAATCTACGAATGCTATAGCAACGATCCGCCGCAACTGCTCGCACACAAAGAGGAGACGCGGCCGCTTTTTAGCCAGGCGATGAACGAATACCGGAAAGGCATGTTTCTCACCGCCGGCAAGATGTTCGCACGGGTCGCCGAGCTCAACAAATTCGATGCGCCGGCGGCCTATTATCGCGACGCCTGTTCGCTTTCGATCGTGCGCCCGCGGAGCGCCGAGCCGTGGGACGGCGCCGAAGTAATGGAAATCAAGTAACCGAATTCAAAACGGTCGTACACAGGAACCGGGCCAGCTTCACATAGCAGCCTTGCCGAGCTTAACCTTTACCAGAAGGACTAATGCAAATCCGCCAACGCCTCCGATGACGAGAGCAACCAAGTTGTTTCCCCAGCTTGGAAGCGCCGTATTGAAGATCGCCTTAATGAACAGCGCAACGGGTACCAACAACAACACGGGAAGCGCCATACGTACGTAGCGATCAGAACTCAGCGATGACTCGCGTCGATTCTTCATCGTACCTCCTCCGGTGATAAGCAATTAGACAACTCAGATTCGCGCTCTTCGACGGCTGCCCTTTGCCCGCGAACCGGGCGTTGCCCGGCAGATGCTCCATATTTGGGTGCGCGGCGCGAAAGGCAGAATTCGTGAGCGACCGCGCGAGCTCCGGGGGTGATGTCGCCAAGGCCTTAGCCACCAACCTACGAGAGCGGAGAAGCGGCATCATGTGATAGTCCTCTGCGGTGCGCAGAAATCTTCCAACCATTATCGTCTGCCTTGCAATCGCCGTCTACATTGGCGGGCTGTTGATTGCTACGTGCAGATCGCGCGAGATAATTACCGCGCTGGTCCCCGCCGCCGACAACGCAATGGGGCGATCTGTCATTTATTTGCTTCGCAAACGGCACTATACGGCTATAGAGGCGCAGCTCGATCCTCGCGACAGGACGCCGAACGCGCGGGCGATCCTTGAGAAAATGGCCTCAGTCCTTCCGACATCAAAGCCGAGCCGCGTAAATGTCATGTCGTGGTGGACTCATGTCCAATTGGGAGGACCGAAGGACACCCAGCTCGAGTATGAGCTTACCTATCCTACGAACTGGATTTACGTCTATGTCGCGATGGAGGAGAACGACGGGAACACCGTTCTAACGTCCTTCCGTATCAAGCAGCTCAATGAATCGTTAGAGCAAATAAACGCATTCACGCTCGCGCATAAGTCGCCGGCTCAGTACCTGCTGCTCGTCACGCTAGTCGGTATCGGCGCTTTTGTATTTTGGACATTGGTCGAGGCCGCAAACGCTCGCTGGATGCGCTGGCCGATTCGAATTGTCTGGTGTTTGGTAATTTGCATTGGCGCCGGCGAGATTTCGATGAATTGGACTGCCGGAGAAATCGGCGTGAAAGTACTAACTCTGCGCCCCCGTTGTAGATCTGGCAACCGCGAGTATCTATGCGCCGTGGTATGCGGTTCTGTCATTTCCATTAGGAGCGGTGAGTTTTTGGTTGAGGAGGGCCGCGGTCTTGCGTCGCTTGGACGACCAGGGAACGGCTCTGCCTAGTGCGGCAGAACCGACGTCGTCGACGTAAAACATCATTATTACGTAGTTTTCCTGATAAACGTGCGCCAGGAGACGGGCTCCCCGAGCCCGCCCTCCCGGAGCGAGATCAACACCATGGTAGTACGCCGTGACCGTAACGGTTCGCGGTACTCTGTACGACGCATGCGCAGTACGACGGGGATTCGAACCCCGAGAGCCGCGTTGGCTCACCGAGACATGTTGTTAGGGCCAACATGTAAGTCCGGTGTTCGCTTCTCGATCCGGTACCAACCCGTCTCCTAGTCCTGTAGATCGATCGTCCAGTTCGCTTCCTGAATGGAAGCGTCAAGGAGTCGATGCCTTTGCGCGAGCTCGTCGGCTCGCTTCAGCAACGCCGAAGTATCGACCGTTCGAATCACGCGCAGTTCCGAGCGCAGAAATCGCGCCGGAGGTTCCGACGCGGCCTTCGCAATCGACCGAAGGCTGTTGCGGAGTGACAGATGCCGATCGCGCTCGGCGAGGGCGTCCGAAACAAGCGCGCCGCCAGGTAGGCGCGTTGCAACGTTCGTGCGATTGATACGCTGAATCAGCGACGTCGTCTCGAACGTGAGACGTTCGATCTCCGCGATGAGTTCATTGGGATCGGCTGCAGGCTCCGTTCCTTCCTGAACGTGTGCATTCTGAACCGCACGCTGGCTAAGTTCCTCAATCCGGCGCAGGTTATCGGAGCGCAGCTTTAGCGCTTCACCAAGCTTCATGGTCGTGTACCTCCTTTCGAAATACAAAGATGAGTGTGCTGTTTCGACGAGACGATGTAAAAAAGGGGTCGAGCATCTCTGCTCGACCCCCTTTCGGGAATCCGAAATACAGATAGCTCTACGTGGTGCGGTTCTCCGCAGCGAAATTCAGCAAGCATGCGAGGGCTCGTCCCGGCATGTGCCAGGATTTATCGGAGCATTGTATTTCGCTCGAAGTTAATCGCGTCATTTCGAATTCAGCTTAGCACGGCGTGTCAAGATTAGCTTGTTGACACGATTGATATCGCTTGACGGGGCATGTTCCTCTGCTGTGATCATGCGATATACGCTTGTCGATCTGATCGGACGCCAAACACGGGGCGTCTGGGCTAAGAGCAGCTATCGTTCGGGTTTCCCATAAGAGGATCGAGCGATGGCGCTCGGTCCTCTCGTTCTTTGTATGTGGCGGAACGTAGCTGAGTTGGTTCAAGGGTTCGGTTCCGGGCGTTCCGGTAATGCGTCGTAGTGTAATTGGGAGCGTACCCCGCTGTTACCGGGAATGGTGCTGGTTCAAATCCAGCCGGCGCAGAAGTGTGAAGCCGAGAGCCTTATTCCTTTCTAGCTACAACCGCTCGTTGCGCCGCAGGAGTCGCACTTCTCGCAGGAGCCGTTGCGCACCATCGTGAGTTGTCCGCATTCGCTGCAGGCATTTCCGGTGTAGCCCTTCGCTTTGGCGGCGTTTACCGCCGCGTGCTGCGGGCGTTCGACGACGGCGGTCCCCAGCGTTTGCACGCTCGGTGCGGTTGCGCCCAGCGTCGCGGCGCCGTAACTCCCTTGCGCCTCGGGGTGGAGGTGCGTGGAGACCGGGTGCAGGCGCTCGGCGATGCCGGCCGGACGAACGTTCGTCGGCCCCGCCTCTTCGGCGAGATACTCTTCCTTCGATTCCGCCGCATCGACGCCCATCGCATCCATCTCCATCGATGGCGCAACGTGCGCGAGATCGTAGCGCCCGAGATAGCTTACCGCGAGCTCGCGGAAAACGTAATCGAGCAACGAGGTCGCCATCTTGATATGGTCGTGCCCCGCAACCGGACCGTTGGGCTCGAAGCGCGTGAAAGTGAAGGCTTCGACGAACTCTTCGAGCGGCACGCCGTACTGCAAGCCGAGGCTGATCGCGATTGCGAAGTTATTCATCAACGATCGGAAAGCGGCGCCTTCCTTGTGCATGTCGATGAAGATCTCGCCGAGCTGCCCGTTCTCGTATTCGCCGGTGCGGAGATAGACTTTATGTCCGCCGACGATCGCTTTTTGCGTGTATCCGCTGCGCCGTTCGGGCATGCGGCGCCGCTTGGCGATATAGCGATAGACGAGTTTCTCGGCGATCTGGACGGGCGTGTGATAGGGCTGCGTTGGCGTATCCTCGGCTTCGATCTCGCCGCTGAGATCGTAGCTCGCCGCGAGCGGTTGGCTCAGTTTCGACCCGTCGCGATAGAGCGCGACCGCCTTGATCATCTTTTCCCAGCTGTAGCGGTAGGCTTCCTTGACGTCGGCAATTGTCGCCGTCTGCGGCAGATTGATCGTTTTAGAGATCGCACCGCTCACGAACGGCTGCGCCGCCGCCATCATATCGACGTGGGCGAGCGGGCGAATGTACCGCGTGCCGTATTTTCCGCATGGCGTCGCACAATCGAAGACCGGCAGGTGCTCGTCGTTAAGTTCGGGCGCTCCTTCGAGCGTCATGCGCCCGCAGATATAGGCCGAGGCCTCTTCGATCTGTCGATTGCTGAAGCCGAGGCCGTCGCGCAGGATGGAGAAGCTCCAATCGTCGAGTTTTTCGGGAGCGATCCCGAGGGTCTTGGTGCAGAACTCTTCACCGAGAACGAACTTGTTGAAGACGAACGGCAGCTCGAACGCACCGGCGAGCGAGCCTTCGAGCTTCGCGAGCGTTGCATCGTCGAAGCCCTTCGCGCGTAGCGTTGCACGATTGATGTGCGGCGCGCCCTCGAAGGAGGCCGTTCCCTTCGCGTACGTCTCGATTTTCGCGATCTGTTCTTCGCTGTATCCAAGCTTGCGTAGTGCCGGCGCGACCGACTGGTTGACGATCTTGAAGTAACCACCGCCGGCGAGCTTCTTGAATTTCACCAACGCGAAATCGGGCTCGATGCCGGTGGTATCGCAATCCATAACCAGCCCGATGGTATTGTGTGAAATAAAGCCGTTTGCGACGTAAGTCACGTTTGCGGGCACCGAGAGATCGTAGGTGAGCTGCTCGCCGCCGTCATCGTTTGAGGCCACCGAATCGTAGAAGAAGGAGAGCGCCGAACGCAGCTCTGGAAGTTCGGTACGTTCGAGCAGCGTGGCGACGGTCGCGCGGCTGAGCGCTCCCTCGTGGCGGCTGCGATAGGTTTGCGTGCGCCCGTAGAGATCGCTTTCCTTCGGCACGATGCGGTCGATAAGGGAAGCAGGCAGGAAGACGCGGTCGCCCTTCGTTCCCTGCCAGGTATCCGAGAAGTGAACGCTCTCTGCCTTACGCTTTCCAATGAATCCAACCGCGTCCATAAAGTGCCGCGCGTATGCAGCGTTGCGCACGCGAAGGACGAACAGGTCGCTCTGCCCCCAACCTGAGGTATCGATCTTCGTGCTGGTCGGGATGCCCAATGCGAGCAATAACGTGCGCAGCTCATCGGCGAATGAAGAACGCGCCGTGGTGATAGAGGCGGTGCCGTTAGTAACGGTTCCGTCGGCTTCGAAGACGCCGCGAAGAAACGCGCCATAGGTCGCGGTATCGTTGGTGGCGAGGACGGCATCGGGAATACGGGGCGTGTAGCCTTTCCCGCGATGGTCGGGCGAGGGAGCGAGCTTCGTGAAGCCGCAGGCCTCCCACCAATTGACGAGTTCGACCGAGTGAATCGCAACTTCAACGTAGTTGCCTTTGACCGTTAATTTCGGCTCGATATTGAAAAGCGAGCGGCTGAGGACACTGAGGCGTTCGCAGACGTCAGTATCCTCGGCGGCGACGCAGAGGCGGAGACCTCTTGCGTGCAGGGAGCCATCGCCCATAAAATACCCGACAAGTTCGGCGAGATCGCTCGTGAGCGTGCGCGGAACTTTCGTCGTGTAGTCGGACGTCCAATACTCTTCGCCAAGCGGCGGGAGCGTCACGACGTTGGGCTCGCCGGCGAGCGTTCCCATCGAAAGCGCAACGACGTCGTCGGGAGCGACCTCGGCTAAGCGCTTCCACGCCAGTTGACTCGTGCTGGGATCCACCACCTTGACGCGGTGCTCCGGAGTGCCCTGAATGACGTAGCCGTTAGCGGTGGTAATGCGACGCGTCGGCGATATGCCGTTGATGAAGAACTTCGTCGCGCGTTGTTCGCCGTCGTCGGTGAGCACGCGAAAATCGATATCCTGCCATTTGTCACCGTCGACGTTGCCGAGCCGATCGAGGCGCTGTAAGCCGCGATCGGTGCTCACGAGCGTCGTGCCGACGAGGCAGCCGGTAGGAGCGATGACGGTGACTTGTGCGTTGCGATAGCCGTGCACTTCGCCGATCGAGAGCGCATCGTCCCACATCTTGCGCGCGAGCGCCCAGGTGCTCTGCGTGAAGAGCGAGGGTGCGTGCGTCACCGGTGAGACGCTGAGCCCTTCGTATTCGCCGGCGGGCGTTTGATACGCAGCGCGGCGATGGTTGCGAATGACGCGCAGCATCGATTCGGCGTTGGGCTTGTAGCGTGGGAACGCGCCGAGTTGCTCGGCCATCTCGGCGGAGCACCGATACGCGGCACCGGTCATCAGCGCCGAGATCGCCGCGCACCAACCGAGCCCTTCGGGCGAATCGTAGGCGAGGCCCATGTGCATCAGCAACGTGCCGAGATTCGCATACCCGAGCCCGAGCGTGCGGAAATCGTAGGATTTCTGCGCGATGGTGTAGCTGGGGAATTGCGCCATCAACACGCTGATCTCGAGCGTGAAGGTCCAGATGCGGCAGGCCTGTGCGAAGCGCGGCGCATCGAATTCGCCGTTGGCATCTAGGAAGGTTGCGAGATTGAGGCTCGCGAGGTTGCACGCCGTATCGTCGAGGAAGAGATACTCCGAGCACGGGTTGCTCGCGTTGATGCGGCCATCGCTCGGGCAGGTGTGCCATTCGTTGATCGTATCGTCGAATTGCAGCCCCGGATCGGCGCACTGCCAGGCGGCAAGCGCGATGCGTTCCCAGAGATCGCTCGCCGGAAGGCTCTTGGCAACGCCGCCGTCGGTGCGACGAATGAGGTTCCAGTCGGCGCCGGCATCGAGTTTAGTGAAGAACTCGTTCCCCAGGCGCACGGTGTTATTCGAATTCTGCCCGGAGACCGTTGCGTAGGCATCGCCGTCCCAATTGACGTCGTAAATCGGCACCTGCATCGAGGTGTAGCCCTGTTTGGCGTAATCGAGCGCCTGCGCGATGTTGCCTTGCGGAACGCCGGCGGCGAGCGCTTCGCGTAGCGCCTGGCGCAGATCGGGATTGAGCTGCGGATCCAGGCGTGCCGCCTCGGGGATATGCTCGGCGTGCGCGGCCTTCATAATCGCGTTGAGCTTGCGTTCGCAGAGCATCGAACCGACGACGAGATCGGCGACTTTCTGTTCCTCGGTGACCTTCCACGAAACGAATTGTTCGATATCGGGGTGGTCGGCGTTGAGCACGACCATCTTCGCCGCGCGACGCGTCGTGCCGCCCGATTTAATCGCGCCGGCAGCGCGATCGCCGACGCGCAAAAACGACATCAAACCGCTCGACGATCCGCCGCCCGAGAGCTTCTCGCCCGATCCGCGGACGTTGGAAAAATTGCTTCCCGAACCAGAACCGTATTTAAAAATGCGCGCCTCGCGGACCCAGAGATCCATGATGCCGCCTTCGTTGACGAGATCGTCGGAGACGCTCTGAATGAAGCACGCGTGCGGTGCGGGATGTTCGTAGGCGCTCGTGCTGCGCGTCAGTTCCGCGCTGCGCGGATCGACGAAATAGTGCCCTTGCGCGGGGCCGCTGATGCCGTACGCCCAATGCAGACCGGTATTGAACCACTGCGGCGAATTCGGCGCGCCGACTTGGCGCGCGAGCATCGAGCACATTTCGTCGTAATAGGTGCGCGCGTCGGCTTCGCTATCGAAGTAGTCGTGCTTCCAGCCCCAATACGTCCAGCAGCCCGCGAGCCGGTTGAAAACGTCGCGCGCATCGAGTTCCGCCCCGAACTGTTCGTCGCGCGGTAACGCCGCGAGCGCGGCCTCGTCGGGGACGCTGCGCCAGAGCCATTCGGGCACGCCCTCCTCGGCGACGCGCTTGCGCCGCGTCGGCACGCCGGCCTTCCGGCAATATTTTTGGGCGAGCACGTCGACGGCGACCTGGCTCCAGGCTGCCGGCACCATGATGTCCTTTGCCTCGAAGATCACCGAGCCGTTCGGATTGACGATGCGCGAGGTGCGCGGTTCGAACGCCACCCCCGCATACGGCTCACCGGCGACGGAGTAGAGGCGAGCGAACTTCATGGTGATTCTCCTTGTTCTAAACGGCGGCAGCTGAGCAAAATACGGGCGGCGGGGGCGGGCGAACGAACGTTCGATAATCTTTCGACGAGGCAAGGTTTAGTGCTTTTGAGCACTGGGGACCTACTATATATGGTGGCAGCGTCAAAAGTCCCTCTGGAAAGGCTGTCCAAAAGCAGAAAAAGTCGTGGGTAAGCGTGGGCGCCGCTGTGGGCAACTCCGAGGATAGTGGGGATAGAGGTTACAAACCTTTGGCCCATGTCTCGCCCCTTCCAACAGGTGCCTCACCTGGCCGCCATTCGCCCCGAAAGCCTCGTCGCCGAGGGGGTGCGCGGGCTGATTTTGGACCTCGACAACACCCTGCTCGGCTTCGGAGCGAGCGCGCCGAGCCCCGAGAACCGGGCCTGGGTCGCCGCGGCGCGCGCCGCCGGCCTGGAGATCGTGCTGCTTTCGAATAACTTCGGCCCGCGCGTCGCCGAGATTGCCGCGCCCCTGGGGCTGCACGGCATCCCCAACGCGCTCAAGCCGCTGCCGCTGGGCTTTCTGCGGGCGAAGCGCGCGCTGGGCATGCGGGCGCGCGAGGTGGCGGTGATCGGCGACCAGCTCTTTACCGACGTGCTCGGCGCGACGCTCTGCGGCATGCGGGCGATCTTGGTGGAGCCGATCGAAGACCGCGATTTCCCGCTGACGCGCCTGTTCCGCCGCATCGAGCGGCTGGTGCTGCCGGAGCGCCGCGTATGAAACTCGCGCTGATCGGCGACCCCGTCGCCCATTCGCGCAGTCCGCAGTTGCACCGCGGATTTCTCCACGAAGCCGAGATCGATGGGAGCTACGTGGCGATCGAAGTGCCGGTCGGCAACGCGATTAACGTGCTGCGGCGCATGCGCCTCGATGGCTATACCGGTGCGAACGTCACGACGCCGCTGAAAGAAGAAGCGCTCGCCGCCTGCGACGTGCTCACCGATGAAGCGCGGCGCGCAAAAGCCGTCAACACGATCTATTTCGACATGCAGATTCGCGGCACCAACACCGACGGCATCGGCTGGCGCGTCGCGCTCGAAGCGATATTGGAAGATTCGATCGCGCTGCGCCGGATCGGCGTGCTCGGCACCGGCGCGACCGCGCGCGCGATTTTAGCGCAATGCCAAGAATACGACGCGCACGCGTATTTGTGGGGGCGTAACGCCGACCGCGTCGCGGAGTGTATCGTCGATTTCGACGCGCAGCCGTGGCCCGAATCGGTGCCCGAGATCGTGGTGAGCACGCTGCCGCCCGGGGCGATCTTACCGCACGATCTCGCGATTGAGCTCGCGCAACCCGAGGTGGTGATGGATGTGAATTACGGGCCGCGCGCGACGTTGGCGCGCCGATTGGAACGCGATATCGTTACCGGCGAAGCGATGCTCGAAGCGCAAGCGCGCGCGAGTTTCGATTTCTGGCTCGCGCACCTCGACCGCGTCTCGAGCGACGACCGATGAGCGTAGCGGTTATCGT